>DATACM010000047.1:0-6231 GCA_036259055.1 Acidimicrobiales bacterium
TTCGAGCGGATCCCCATCCCCATCCTCGAGGTGGGGAGCCAAGGCACCCGGCACACCCTCGACCTGGCCCACGAGAAGGGGGCCCGCTACATGCTGGCGTCCACCAGCGAGGTGTACGGCGACCCGCGGGTCCACCCTCAGCCCGAGAGCTACTGGGGGAACGTCAACCCCATCGGCCCCCGTGCCGTCTACGACGAGGCCAAGCGCTTCGCCGAGGCCATGACGATGGCCTACCACCGGTTCCACGGTGTGGACGTGCGCATCGTCCGCATCTTCAACACCTTCGGTCCCCGTATGAGGCCCGACGACGGGCGGGCCGTCTCCAACTTCCTCGTCCAGGCCCTCGCCGGCAAGCCCCTCACCATCTACGGCGACGGGACGCAGACCCGCAGCTTCTGCTACGTCGACGACGAGGTGCGGGGCTTCCTCGCCCTGCTGGACAGCGACTACGTCGGGCCCGTGAACATCGGGAACCCCGAGGAGTACACGATCCGCCAGCTGGCCGAGACGGTGCTCGACGTCACCGGCTCTTCCTCGGACCTCTCCTTCGAGCCCCTTCCCGTCGACGACCCCGTCCAACGGCGCCCCGACATCGGGCTGGCCCGCGACGTCCTGGGGTGGGAGCCCGAGGTGAAGCTGGCCGACGGGCTCGCCCGCACCGCCGCGTGGTTCCGACGTGACTGAGGAGCCGACGGAGAGCTACCGCAGCCTCTCGGTGATCGTGCCGGTGTACAACGAGCGCAACACCGTGCCCGAGGTTGTCCGGCGCATGCGCCGCACGGAGCTGCCCCTCGACGTCGAGATCGTGATGGTCGACGACGGCTCCACCGACGGCACCGACAAGGTGCTGGCCGCCATCGAGGACTCGACCGTGCAGCAGGTCCGCCACGACCGCAACCGGGGCAAGGGCGCTGCCATCCGTACCGGCCTGTCCCGTGCCCGTGGGGACCTGGTCCTCATCCAGGACGCCGACCTCGAGTACGACCCCAAGGACTGGCCCCGGCTGCTGCGCCCGGTCCTCGAGGGGGAGGCCCAGGTCGTGTACGGCTCGCGGTTCACCGGCGAGCGCCTGAGCATGTCGTTCCAGCACTGGGCCGGCAGCCGCTTGCTGTCGCTGGCCACCAATGTCCTCTACGACACGACCCTGTCCGACATGCTCACCGGGTACAAGCTGTTCGACCGGCGGGTGCTCGACGGCATCACCCTCGAGTCCGACGGCTTCGAGTTCGAGCCGGAGTTCACCGCCAAGATCCTGCGGCGGGGCCACCGCGTCTACGAGGTGCCCATCCGCTACGTCAGCCGGGGCCGGGGCGAGGGGCGGAAGTTCACCTGGAAGGACGGGGTGCGCGTCCTTTGGACGCTGCTCCGGTACCGCTGGCGGTGAGCATGAACGGCGTCGCCGCGGTGATCGTCAACTACAACGCCCGCGATCACCTGCTGGCGTGCGTGCGCAGCCTCCGGGCCGAGGGAGTCGCCGAGATCGTCGTGGTCGACAACGCGTCCACCGACGGGTCGGGCCCGGCCCTGGCCGCGGCCGACGCCAGAGCCCTCTTCCTGCCCACCGGGGCCAACCTCGGCTTCGGTCGAGCTGCCAACCGGGGGGTCGCCGTCACCACCGCGCCGTACGTCATGGTCCTCAACCCCGACGCGGTCGTGCACCGAGGCGCGGTCGAGGCGCTGGCCGCCGCCCTCGACGGCGACGAGGGGCTGGCCGTCGTCGGCCCTCGGGTCGACAACCCGGACGGCACCGTGTACCCGTCGGCCCGCCGGTTCCCCGAGCTCGGCGTCGCCGCCGGCCACGCCTTCCTCGGCCTCGTCCGGCCGGCCAACCGCTTCACCCGCAGGTACCGCATGCTGGACGCCGACCGGACCCGGGCCGGCCCCGTCGACTGGGTCTCCGGCACCTGCATGCTCGTCCGGCGGAGCGCCTTCGACGCCGTTGGCGGGTTCGACGAGGCCTACTTCATGTACGTGGAGGACGTCGACCTGTGCTGGCGGCTTTGGCGCGCCGGCTGGCGGGTGGCCTATGAGCCCACCGCCCGGGTGACCCACACCGTCGGGGCGTCGAGCGAGCTGGCCCCCTACCGCATGATCGCCGCCCACCACCGGTCCCTCCTGCGGTTCGCCGCCAAGAGCACGACAGGGGCACGGCGGGCGCTGCTGCCGGTCGTGGCCGCCGGCCTCGCGCTCCGGACGCTCCTGGCGTGGGCCCACCGGGCGGTCGGCTTGGGCGCCCCCGGCGGTCTTACCCGGCGATCGAGCCGAGGACCGGGGCCGGCGACCGTGCGGTAGGTTCGACCTCATGGGGAAGGCGTCTTCCAGCAAGAAGGTGGCGCGCGTCGCCCGCACGGGCGGCGGCCGCACCAAGCGCGGGTCGACGTCGTGGTTCTGGCCGGTGTTCATCGGAGTGGTCGTCGTGCTGGGCACCGCCGGGATCGTGCAGGCGAAGATGGAGCGCCAGGCCGACGCCAGCGCACCTCGTATCCCCGGCGAGGGCCGGCCCGGCGACCACTGGCACGCCGCCCTCGGCTTCTACATCTGCGGCCAGTTCCTCCCCAACATCGCCGACGAGACCGACCCCCTCGGCATCCACACCCACAACGACGGCGTAGTCCACATCCACCCCCAGCGCACGGGAGCGGCGGGCAGGAACGCCCGGCTCGGTGTGTTCCTCGACGCAGTGAAGGCGAAGGTCAGCGAGAGCGAGATCCGCATCCCGGGCCAGGAGACGAAGAAGAACGGGATGAAGTGCGGCGACCAGCCCGCCCGCGTCCAGGCCAAGACGTGGCCGTCCAAGGAGGCCCCCGACGACGCCGGCACGATCGTCACCGGCGACCCGAGCGACATCCGGTTCACCGACGGGCAGCTGATCACGGTCGCCTTCGTGCCGGAGGGCACCAACATCCCCAAGCCGGAGTCGACCCCCAACCTCGACCGGCTCACCGACGTGCCCGGCGCGACCACCACCACCACTCCAGGCGCGCCCCCGACGACGGGGCCGGGCACCGACACCACTGCGCCGGCCACCGACAGCACCGCTCCGCCCGACGCCCCGACCACCGCCCCGCCGCCGACGGCCCCGCCGCCGAACCCCACCAGCACGCCGTGAGGGCCGTCGTCCTGGTCGGGGGCTCGGGCACGCGCCTCCGGCCACTGACCTTCGCGCTCCCGAAGCAGATGCTGCCGGTCGCCGAGGTCCCCATGATCCAACGGGTCCTCGCCCATCTGGCGGACAACGGCGTGACGGAGGCGGTGCTGTCACTGGGCTATCGGCACGAGGCCTTCCTCGACGCCCTGCCGGGGGCCCGAGCCCTGGGTCTGCACGTCACGTCGGTGGTCGAGACCGAGCCGCTGGGCACCGGGGGAGCGATCGGCTTCGCCGCCCGGACGGCCGGCATCGACGAGCGCTTCGTCGCGCTGAACGGCGACGTCCTCACCGACCTCGGCCTCGCCGCGCTGGTCGGCTTCCACGTCGAGAAGGGAGCCGAGGCCACGATCGCCCTCACCCGCGTCGACGACGCCTCACCCTTCGGCCTGGTCGCCACCGAGGACGACGGGCGGGTCGCCGCCTTCGTCGAGAAGCCGGCGAACGCCGCGCCCGGGCTGGTGAACGCCGGGACGTACGTCCTCGAGCCGTCGGTGCTCGAGCGCATCCCCGCCGACCGCCCCGTCTCCATCGAGCGCGAGACCTTCCCAGCCATCTGCGCCGACCGCGCCCTCTACGCCATGGTTTCGTCCAGCTACTGGACCGACACGGGGACGCCCGAGCGCTTCCTGCGCTGCCAGCTCGACCTCATCACCGGTCGCCGCCCGGGGCCGCCCGCCCCCGGTGCCCACGACCGAGGCGACGGCGTGTGGACGATCGGCGGGGCGGTCGTCGACGGCGAGGTCCAGGCGCCCGCCCTCATCGGCACGGCGGCCTACGTGCACGCGGGTGCCTTCGTCGAGAGCTCGGTGATCGGGGCGGGGGCCCGGGTGCTCGAGGGGGCGCGCGTCCGCGACTCCGTGCTCCTGCCGGGGGCGGTGGTCCGCGCCGACGCCACCGTCGAGCTCTCCCTCGTCGGCGAGCAGGCGGTGGTGGGCGAGAAGGCGTCGCTGTCCGGTCTCACCGTCGTCGGGCCGAACGTCGGAGTCGAGCCGGGAGCGCACTTGCACGGCGTCCGCCTGCCGGCCGACGACTGACGTGGCACCGTTCCGGCGCCGCCGATGAGGGCCATGGTGACCGGGGGGGCCGGCTTCATCGGCTCCACCCTCGTCGACCGGTTGCTGGCCGAGGGCCACTCCGTCGACGTCGTCGACGACCTGTCCACCGGCTCGCTGGCCAACCTGGCCGACGCCCGGTCCAACCCGGCGTACGAGCTGACCTTCCACCGCCTCGACATCCGCTCGCCCGGCCTGGTCGACCTCATGGCTCACCGCCCCCCCGAGGTGGTGTTCCACCTGGCCGCCCAGGCCGACGTCCGGGTGTCGGTCGACAAGCCCGTCTTCGACGCCGAGGTGAACATCATCGGCACCGTCAACGTGCTGGAGGGGGCCCGCGCCGCCGGCACCCGCAAGGTCGTCTTCGCCGCCAGCGGGGGGACCCTCTACGGCGAGCCCAAGGAGCTTCCCGTCCGGGAGACCGCTCCCCAGCGCCCGCTGTCGCCGTATGGCGTGTCCAAGAAGGCGGCGGGCGACTACTTGGCCGCCTACCGCGAGCTCCACGGCGTCGAGTTCACCGCCCTGGCCCTGGGCAATGTGTACGGGCCCCGCCAGGACCCCCACGGAGAAGCCGGGGTGGTGGCCATCTTCGCCGGCCTCCTGCTGAGCGGCCAGCAGTGCACGATCTTCGGGGACGGGCGCCAGACGCGCGACTTCGTCTACGTCGACGACGTCGTCGACGCCTTCGCCCGGGCGGCGGTGAAGGGCGACGGGCTCCTCGTGAACGTGGGCACCGGCGTCGAGGTGTCGGTGAACACCCTCTACCAGGTGATGGCCGAGCTGACCGGCGTCACGACCGGTGCCCGCTACGCCCCGCCCCGGCCGGGCGAGCTGGCCCGGTCGGCCCTCGATCCGGGGCGGGCCGCCCTCCAGCTGGGCTGGCAGCCGTGGACCTCGCTGGAGGTGGGCACGGGCAAGGTGCTGCGCTGGTTCCGCGACCAGGGCGCCTCGGGGGGCGCAACGGCCTCGGTGTAGCGTTCACCGCTCAACCTAGGAGGTCACGGGTGCGCCGACCACGGTGGTTGGTGACGGTGGTGGCGATCCTCGCCGCCGTCGTCGGGTGCGGGTCGGACGACGAGCCAGCCGCCCGCTCACTCGACGCCGCCCCCCCGCCCGGCTTCACCGTCGTCTCCGACACCAACGCCGGCTTCGCCATCGGGGTGCCGGAGTCGTGGCGCCGGCTGCCTCTCGACCTGGGGAGCTTCGACGCCGCCGCCGACCAGATACGCCAGCAGAGCGACAAGGTCGGCACCGCTCTGACCCAGCTGAAGTCGGTGGTGCGCAACGGCGCCAACCTGGCCGCCGTCGACCCCGCCACCGGCTCGACGGTCAACCTCATCGTCCTCCCCGCCGACTCCGAGCCGGACGAGATCGCGACCCAGGCGGCCATCCAGCTGCGGGGGACGGGAGCCACCGAGCTGAAGAAGGAGGACGTCACCGTCGACGGGGTGGCCGCCGTGCGCCAGAGCTTCCTCCTCCCCTTCCCGAACGACGCCGGCGGCGTCGTCCAGCTACGGGAGTCGCAGTACTACGTCGTGCGGCGGGGCAAGGCCTACATCCTCACGCTCGTCGGCGAGAGCGCCGACCTCGACCGCATCGCCACGAGCTTGCAGCTCGCCTGACCGAGCGACTCGTCACTCCACCGTCTTTACGTCGTCCACGCCGGGGACGACCAGCCGCGGTTGCCTCGACCAGCCGAGCTCCACGCTGTGGCTGACGGAGACGTCTGGCGAGGCGAGCGGGCGGGGACTGATGCGGTATACGGTCGCCACCTCTCTGTCCCACTTGTTGACGAGGTACGTTGGGACGAGGACCTGCTCGGCCACCGCCAGGACCGGGACGAAGGGGCCCGCGTGGTCGGGCGCGAAACTGATCCCGGCCAGGCCGAGGAGCGAGGGATCGCCGCCGATGCGCCAGGTGGGCATCTCGACGGCACCGAGGGCGAGAGAGACGGGCCGATTGCACGGGTAGGCCGCCGCCACCGGCCAGTCGAGGATCACTCCGGCGTCCCCCGGGATCACCTCGGCCAAC
>DATACM010000048.1:0-7636 GCA_036259055.1 Acidimicrobiales bacterium
CGAGGCGGGCGCCGACATCCTCTTCGGGATCGGCGGCACCCCCGAAGGCGTCATCTCCGCCGCCGCTCTGAAGTGCATGGGCGGCGAGATCCAGGCCCAGCTCACGCCCCAGCGTGACGACGAGCGCCAGGCGATCATCGACGCCGGCCGGGAGGGCGACCTCGACCGCATCCTCACCACCGACGACCTGGTGAAGGGCGACAACTGCTTCTTCGCCGCCACCGGCGTCACCGACGGCGAGCTGCTGCGGGGCGTGCACTACGACCGCAGGGGCGCCACGACCCACTCGCTGGTGATGCGCTCGAAGTCGGGCACCGTCCGCACCGTGATGGCCCGCCACTCCCTGCAGAAGCTGCGGGAGTTCAGCGCCATCGACTTCGGGTAGTTCCCTTACAGGTCGCGCCGCAGCTCCACGTAGTCGCGGCCGTCGAACCATCGCGGTAGGCGGACGTCCTCGCGCCAGCCGCGGTGCTGGAGGAAGCCGTGGCCCTGGCTGCCCGCCTGCACCCGGGAGGTCGCCTGCCGGCATCCCCGCTCGACTGCCGACGACTGGAAGGCGGCGACCAGCCGGGAGCCGATCCCCTGGCCCCGATCCGGGGCTCCGACCACGAGGTTGCACAGATGGGCCACGTCGCCCCGGGCCCAGCCGGTGGCCACGCCGGTGACCTTGTCCTCGCGGCGGGCGCAGATGGCCACCCGCTCGTGCGCCAGCGGCACGGCCAGCTCTCCCATGCCGAGGGCATGCCACTCCCGCACCGAGAACTCCCGCGCCTCGGGGTCGAGCTGGTCGCCGATCCACAGCTCGACCGGCAGCCCACCCCGACCGACGACGGCCGGCGCCCCCAGGGCCACGTCGGCGATGGGTGCCCAGACGCGCCCCGGTCCCTCCTGCAGGAGGTGCACGCGGTCGAAGCTCAGGTCGGTCCGGTAACCGGACAGCGCCACCTGGGCGGCGGCGATGCAGTTGGGGTCGGCTTCGTCGGCCACCGTCACGTGGGGCACGAACGGCCACGTCAGAGGGCGGGCGAGGGGCTCCTTGAACACCCTCTCGCGCAGGGCGACGACCTCCGCCGCCCCCTTCTCGATCGGGAGGTACAGGACCGGGTTGTCGGGCAGGAACGTCGTCGGCGAGCCCAGGCTGACGCGGAACGGGCGGGTGGCGGCGGCGGCCGCCCGCAGGACGGCGAGGGCGTCGTCGACCCGGTCCTCTCGCACGTTCACCGGTGGGACGAGCGTGAGGTGGGCCGGGACCCGCCCGAAGGTGCCGTCGCCGGTCGCCCGCCGCAACGTGTCGATCTCCCGGTCGAGGGGGTGAGGCACGAGCAGCGCCACGCCGAGCCTCACCCTGGCCATCTCCTAATGATGCGCCGCCCGAGGGCACTAAGGGAACCATGGCCTCAGCTGGCCCGGCGCTGCTGAAGCAACCGCCGAACGTCGTCGGCCACCCGGTCGCCGCGCCGGCCCACGTCGTCCCAGCCGAACCGGAGGACCGTCCACCCCCGGGCGACGAGGAGGTTCCCGCGCTCACGATCGGCCTGGAAGTCGGCCCGCCCCGAGTGCCAGCGCCGGCCGTCGGCCTCGATGCCCAGCCGGGCCGCCGGGTAGGCGAGGTCGAGACGGAGCCAACGGCCGCCGCCGACCGTCACCGGGTGCTGGCGGACCGGCTCGGGCAGGCGGTGCTTGCGGAGCAGGGCGACGAGCGCGTCCTCCAACGGGCTCTCCGTCGGTGCCGTGCCTCGGGCTCGCTGGTCGACGAGGTCACGGAGCACCGCGGTGCCCCCGCGGCCGTGGGCGCCCACGCGGTCGAGGGTCCGCCGGAGGGACGAGAGGCTCACCAGGCTGCGGAACAGCGCGTCCTCCATGGCCGGCTCGACGAGCTCGGGCGCCACCGCCCCCAGGTCGAGCAGCGTCCGCGCCGGCGTGGTGACGGGGATCCGCCGGTGGCGCGTGACGTCGGGCCGGCCCAGCATCACCGAGCGGTGCACCGTCACCCCCGGGACACCGGGTCGCCGGTCGATCGGCACGGTCAGCTCAGGGCGCGGCCAGTCGACGCCCCGAAGCTCCCAGAGGGCGGCGGCGCTCCGGTGCGACGCGACCGCCCCGGAGCCGGCAGCCATGCAGGCGGCCAGAAGCGCCTGCTCGGGTGAGGACGGCGACCCGGCTACTCGGTAGATGCCGCGACGGACGGCGACGAGAACGCCGTCGGCGGTGCGTCGGTCGACCTGGCGAGCGGTGAGGCCCAGCGCTCGGACCTGGGACCGGCTCACCAGCCCGTGCTGACGGGCGGCGAGCCGGCGCAACTGACTCTCGGCGGTGCTCACGGCCAGAGCCAAGCACGGCCCTGTGACAGTCGAAGCGTTTCGTGGAGGGTTGACCACCGTAAGGTGGTCAAACCTCCACAGAACGTCCTAGCCGGCGACCTCCAGGCGGACCTCGGCGCGGCGGACGGCGGCCTGGGCCTCCTCCTCGTCCATGTCGCCTTCCTTGCGCTCGGCCGCTTCCTTGGCCCGGCGGGCGCGGTCGACGTCGATGTCCTCGGCCAGCTCGGCCACGTCCGACAACAGGATCACGGTGTCCTCACGGACGTGGACGAAGCCCCCGTGGACGGCGGCGAGCTTCTCGTCGCCGTCGGTCTTGATCTTGACCGCGCCGATGTCGAGCGCCCCCAGGAAGGGGGCGTGGTTGGACAGGAAGGCGATGTCGCCGCCGTCGACCGTGCGGCACACCACCATCTCCCCCTCGCCAGAGAAGAGGATGCGCTCGGGCGACACCAGCTCGACGCGCATGGCTAGGCCGCCTCCTCCCCGCCCTCCTCGCGTTCCTCCTCGGAGAGCGTCTTGGCCTTCTCCCGTGCCTTGTCGACGCCGCCCACGTTGAAGAAGGCCTGCTCGGGGATGTCGTCGAGCTCGCCTTTGATGAGGAGCTCGAACGACTCGATCGTCTCGTCGACATCGACCCACTCACCGGAGATGCCCGTGAACTGCTCGGCCACGAAGAACGGCTGGGACAGGAACTTCTCGATCTTGCGGGCCCGCTGCACGATGAGCTTGTCCTCCTCAGAGAGCTCGTCGACGCCGAGGATGGCGATGATGTCCTGGAGCTCCTTGTAGCGCTGCAGGTTCTCCTGCACGTCGCGGGCCACCCGGTAATGGCGCTCGCCCACGATCTCGGGGCTCAAGATGCGGGAGGTGGACGCCAGGGGGTCGACCGCCGGGTAGATGCCCCGCGAGGCGATGTCGCGCGAGAGCTCGGTGGTGGCGTCGAGGTGGGTGAAGGTGGTGAACGGGGCGGGGTCGGTGTAGTCGTCGGCGGGCACGTAGACGGCCTGCAGCGACGTGATCGACCGGCCCTTGGTGGACGTGATGCGCTCCTGCAGCTCGCCCATCTCGTCGGCGAGGGTGGGCTGGTACCCCACCGCCGAGGGCATGCGCCCGAGGAGGGTCGACACCTCCGAGCCGGCCTGGACGAACCGGAAGATGTTGTCGATGAAGAGGATGACGTCCTGGCCCTCCTCGTCCCGGAAGTACTCGGCCATGGTGAGCGCCGACAGGGCGACGCGGAGACGCACGCCCGGGGGCTCGTCCATCTGACCGAACACGAGCGCCGCCTTCTCGAGGACTCCCGACTCCTGCATCTCCAGCCACAGGTCGTTGCCCTCGCGCGTGCGCTCCCCCACCCCGCCGAAGACCGACACGCCGCCGTGCTGCTCGGCCACCCGGCGGATCATCTCGAGGATGATGACGGTCTTGCCCACACCGGCACCGCCGAACAGGCCGATCTTGCCGCCGCGGACGTAGGGAGTCAGCAGGTCGAGGACCTTGATGCCCGTCTCGAACATCTCCGTCTGGGGCTCGAGGTCGGTGAACGCTGGCGGCGGACGGTGGATGTTCCAGCGGTCCGTGATGCCCTCCTCCACCTTGTCGGTGTCGAGCGGCTCGCCGATCACGTTGAAGACGTGGCCCAGCACGCCGGGGCCGACGGGCACGGTGATGGCCTCGCCGGTGTTGCGGACGGTGGTGCCCCGGCGCAGCCCGTCGGGGGGCTTCATGCAGATGGCCCGCACCCGCCCGTCGCCGATGTGCTGGGCCACCTCGGCGACCATCTCGATCTCCTCGCCCTCGACCTCGAGCGTCATGGACAGGGCGAAGTTGATCTCGGGCATGGAGTCGGGCGGGAACTCGACGTCGACCACCGGGCCGGCGATGGCGACGACCCGCCCCTCCTTGCGCCCCTCCTTCTCACCGTCGCCCGACTGGCCGTTGCTCTCGGGCCCGGAGTCGGGTGACTCGTCGGACTCGTCGGCCCGGTCCTCGTCGCGGGTGGTGTCGGTGTCTGCCATGTCATCAGCTCCTCACTGGCGGAGCGCCTCGGCCCCACCCACGACGTCCATGATCTCGGTGGTTATCCCCGCCTGGCGGACCTTGTTGGCCTCGATCGACAGGGTCTGGGTGAGCTCCTCGGCGTTGTCGGTGGCCGCTTTCATGGCCCGCTGGCGGGCGGCGTGCTCGCTGGCCGCCGCCTCGAGGAGGGCGGCGTACACCCGGGCTTCGACGTAACGAGGGAGAAGGCGCTCGAGGATGCCCTCGGGGGAGGGCTCGTACTCGTAGTCGGCCTCCGGCCCCTCGGCGGCCATGTCCTCCAGGGTCTGCTTCTCCAGCGGCAGCAGCTGGGAGTTGGTGACCTTCTGCGAGCCCGCCGAGAGGAAGCGGGTGTAGACGAGCTGCACCTGGTCGACCTCGCCCTCCTCGTAGCGCGACATCATCCCGCCCGCCACCCGGCGGGCGTCCTCGTAGGACGGCCGCTCGCTGAAACCCGAGTTGGCCTCGTCGATCCGATAGCCGCGGTACCGGAAGAAGCCCTCGGCCTTCTTCCCGGAGAGCGACAACGAGTAGTCCTTGCCCTCGGCGCGGTCGGCCTGGATGGCCCGGTCGGCGGTCCTCATGACCGACGTGTTGTAGGCGCCGGCCAGCCCCCGGTCGCCGACCAGGACGATGTAGCCGACGGTGTTGATCTCCCGCTCGGCGAGGAGGGGGTGGTCTTCGCCCACGCCGGCCGCCGCCAGCTGGCGCAGGACCTCGGTGATCTGCTCGGCGTAGGGGCGGGCGGCGGCGACTCGCTGCTGGGCCTTGACGATGCGGCTGGCCGCGATCATCTCCATGGCGTGGGTGATCTTCTTGGTGGACTGGATGCTCTTGATACGCCGGCGGAGCTTGCGCTCCTGGCCACTCGCCACTAGTCGCTCCGCTCCTTCTCTCGGGGGGCTCCGCCCCCCGAGTGCCCCCCGAAAGCGTCGTGCCGCCTTCGGCGGCGCTTTCCTCCTCTTCCGCCGGAGCAAGCCTCGCTGCGCTCGGCGCTCCGCCGAGCGGTCGGTAGGCTCGGGCGCCCTATGAGGCGGGCACGCGCCGGTCTGGTTGCCGCCATGGTCGTGCTCTTCGTCGCCTGCGGCAGCGGGGAGACCCGGCAGGTGTCGACCGGCCCGAGCTCGGACCACTCCGGCCCGGCCGAGCCCTCGCTGGACTTCATCGGCGAGCTCCGCCGCCCCGCCCTTCCCAGCCGTCCCGTCTCGGCCCGCCGGGCGCTCGGCCCATCGGCGGGCACGGCCACGGGTGGGCAACCGGCGGGGCCGCCCGCACCCACGGCCGGCCCCGACCCCGGCGAGCAGGCGAGCCAGCCCGTCAACGTCTTCGCCGCCACCATCTCGCCGACCTTGAGCCCGGCGGTCGCCGGCATCACGCCGCGGGTCTACGTCCCCAACAGCGACGCCGGCACGGTGAGCGTCATCGACCCCGCCACCCTCGAGGTGGTCGACCGCTTCAGGGTGGGCCAGATCCCCCATCACGTGACGCCCTCGTGGGACCTGACCAAGCTCTACGTGAACAACACCGGAAGCAACACCCTCACGGTGATCGACTCCCACACGGCCAAGCCTGCCGGCGAGATCGAGGTCGAGGACCCCTACAACCTGTACTTCACGCCCGACGGCACCAAGGCCATCGTCGTCGCCGAACGCCTGAAACGCCTCGACTTCCGCGACCCTCACACTTGGCAGCTCATCAAGAGCGTGGGCATCCCTTGGGCGGGCGCCGACCACCTCGACTTCTCGGCCGACGGCAAGTACCTCATGGTGAGCACCGAGTTCACCGGCAAGGTCGCCAAGGTGGACGTCGAGAGTATGGAGCTGGTCGGCGCCGTCGAGGTCGGCTCCCTCCCGGTGGACGTCAAGGTGTCGCCCGACGGCTCGGTGTTCTTCGTCACCAACCAGGGCCGCCACGGCGTGTCGATCGTCGACCCCGACGCCATGACCGAGATCGGCTTCCTTCCCACCGGCCGGGGCGCCCACGGCCTCAACTACAGCCGCGACACCAAGACGCTGTACGTCAGCAACCGCCTGGCGGGGACCATCTCGCTGATCGACGTGGCCTCACGCACGGTGCGGGGCACGTGGAACGTGGGCGGCAGCCCCGACATGATCCAGATCAACCCGGAGGGCACCCAGCTGTGGGTCAGCGGTCGCTACCACGCCAACGTCCTGGTGGTCGACACCGCCACCGGGAGCGTGATCAAGTCCATCCGCACCGGCGCCGGCGCTCACGGTCTGAGTTACTTCCCCGCCCCCGGCCACCACAGCGTGGGCCACAACGGCGTCTACCGCTGATCGCGAGACCAGCCCGTCCGGAGGGACGGGCTGGTTGCTGACCTCCGGCGGCTAGGCCGAGAACTTGTCGGGGAGCTGCCTCACCGTCGCCTCGGCGAGGACGTCGGCGGTGCCGGACATGTGGTGCACCGCCTCCCGGAGGTTCGTCGCCACGTCGTCGGCGTCGCCCGCCTTCTGGGCGTCGATGACGGCCTTCAGCGTGGTGGCGTGGGCCTTGATCGCCTCCTCCACGTCGGCCGAGGGGAGGTTGGGGTTGACCGAGTTCATCGTCGTCCCGAAGGTCTTGGCGTAGGCGAGAAGGTCGGCCACCGCCTTGTCCGCCTTGGCCTTGTCGCCGGCGGCGACCCCTTGGGTGTAGGCGACGAAGGCCGGGATGTGGCCTTCGCTGCGCCACAGCCCGTCGAACGCACGCCCGACCTCGTCGCCGTAGACGCCTCTCACGGCACCCACGACGTCCGCCGAGTTGCTGTTGGTCGGCGCGTTGAGTGCGGTGGCGGCGGCCTCGAACTGGGCCTGGCGCCCGCCGATGGCGGCCCCGGTCGCGCTCGAGGCGAGCAGGACGTGCTCACGGAGGAGAGACGTCATCCCGGCCCGGAGGTCGGCGGCGGGCGACGACACGTCACCGGCGAACTTCTCGGGGAACGTGCGGGCGGTGGCGTCGGCCAGCACCGTGGCGAACTCGCCCATGTGGCCGTAGGCCTTGCGCAGGGACGTGTACACCTTCGCCTGGTCGCCCGCCTTCTGGGCGTCCACCACGGCCTTGAGGTCGGTGATGTGCATCGTCACCATGTCCTCGACGGCGTCGGCCGGCAGGTTGCTGTTGACCTGGTTCAGGGTGGTGCCCACTGTCTTGGCGTAGGCGGTGAGGTCGGCCACCGCCTTGTTCGCTTTCGCCTGGTCCCCGGCGGCGATCGCCTGGGTGTAGGCGACGAAGGCGGGGATGTGACCTTCACTGCGCCACAGCCCGTCGAACGCCCTCCC
>DATACM010000049.1:0-2135 GCA_036259055.1 Acidimicrobiales bacterium
GTCGGCCGCCCTCGCCGCCGACCCCGAGGCGACCATCGCCCGGCCGGCCGACCCCACGCCGCCCCCCCGGCCGATCACGTCGACCGACGACGCCGCCCGGGCGTGGGCGGTCGAGGCGCCCTCCGGTGGCGGCCGGCCCACCGCCACCGCGACCGCGACCCGGCCCCCGTCCGTCGCCCGGCCCGCCGACGAGCGCCCGCCCCGTCGGGTGACCTGGCGGGTCATCGCCTTCTTCGTCGCCCTGGGAGCGGTCCTCGCGGTGATCGCGGGCGCCTTCGCCTGGTACGCCCGCAGCACCTACTACGTGGGGCTGGACGGCGAGCGGGTGGCGATCTACAAGGGGCGGCCGGGCGGGCTGCTGTGGTTCGAGCCCACCCTGCAGGAGCGCAAGCCCCTCACCGTCGACCAGGTCCTCCCCGCCCGCGTGCCCGATCTGCAGGCGGGCCACCAGGTGCCGACCAAGGCCGACGCCGACCGCTACGTCAACGAGATCCGCCAGGAGGCGGCCCGGGCGGCCGAGGCCAGCCAGCCCTCACCGCTCCCCCCCTCCACCTCGGTCCCGGGCGGCCCGACGCCGACCACCACCGGGTGACAAGAGGGTGATACGCGACAGCGTCGCCTTCCGCATCCGCCGCAACACCGAGCTGGGACTGGTGCTGCTGGCGGCCGTCCTCACCATCGGCGCCTACCTGTTGGCGGGCCTGGGGCGCAGCGCCTCCCTGCCCGCCGACGTCGTCCCGTTCCTCGTCATCATCCTCGGGCTCTT
This sequence comes from Acidimicrobiales bacterium, assembly GCA_036259055.1. Taxonomy (GTDB): domain Bacteria; phylum Actinomycetota; class Acidimicrobiia; order Acidimicrobiales; family AC-14; genus DASZJY01. The sequence goes on from DATACM010000049.1 coordinate 767, forward strand.
GGCCGCCGGCCACGTCGCCACCCGCTCGCTGGCCCCCGGCGCCGACGGCATCCTGCTGCCCCTGGCCGGCTTGCTGAACGGCATCGGCTACGTGTTCATCGCCCGCCTCGACACCGACCTGGCCGCCCTGCAGGCGGTGTGGACGGCGTTCGGCATGGGGTCGTTCGTGGCCACGCTCATCCTCGTCCGCCGGACCCGCGACCTCGAGCGCTACCGCTACACGTTCGCCCTGGTCGGCATCGGGCTGCTGCTCATGCCGCTGCTGCCGGTCATCGGGCAGAACATCAACGGCGCCCGCCTCTGGGTCCGGTTCGGCGCGGTCAACTTCCAGCCCGGGGAGTTCGCCAAGATCGCCCTCTGCATCTTCTTCGCCTCCTACCTGGTCGAGAAGCGTGAGCTCCTATCGGAGGCGCTGCGGGGCGGAGGCGTGTTCCTGCCCAAGCCCGACCTCAAGCACCTCGGCCCCGTCCTCCTGGCCTGGGGCGTGTCGCTGGTGATCATGCTGGCCGAGCGCGACCTGGGCTCGTCACTGCTCTTCTTCACCCTCTTCATCGCCCTCCTGTGGGTGGCCACCGGGCGGGCCTCTTACCTGGCCATCGGGGGTGTCCTGTTCGGCGCCGGGGCGTGGATCGCCTGGAACTGGTTCGCCCACGTGAAGGACCGGATCAGCATCTGGATCGACCCGTGGAAGGACGTCGAAGGAGCCGGCTACCAGGTCGTGCAGGCCCTGTTCGCCTTCGCCGCCGGCGGGCTGGCCGGCACCAACCTGGGCCAGGGCAGCCCCCAGCGGATCCCGGCGGTGACCACCGACTTCATCTTCGCCGCCATCGGCGAGGAGCTGGGCCTGCTCGGCACGGCGGCGGTGCTGACCGCCTTCCTCCTCATGGTGGGCACCGGCATCCGCATCGCCCTGCGGGCCGAGCCTCCGTTCGAGAAGCTCCTGGCCGCCGGGCTCACGACCATCCTCGCCGTGCAGAGCTTCGTCATCCTGGGCGGGGTGATCCGGGTGGTGCCGCTCACCGGCATCACCCTGCCCTTCGTCTCCTACGGGGGGTCGTCGCTCCTGGCCAACTACATCCTGCTCGCCCTCCTGCTGCGGGTCTCCGACGACCAGGCCGCCCGAGAGCGGGCCGAGGCCGTGGCCCAAGACGCCACCCGGGCGTGAGCAGGTGAACACCCAGATCCGCCGCCTGGGCATCGTGCTGGCGGTGCTGTTCGTCGTGCTCTTCGTGCAGCTGAACCGCCTGCAGGTGATCGAGGCCGACCGCCTCAACGACCATCCCGCCAACACCCGGGCGGTGGTGCGCGACTTCGCCCGCCCCCGGGGGGTGATCCAGACCGCCGACGGCGTCGTCGTCGCCACCTCGAC
>DATACM010000050.1:0-2141 GCA_036259055.1 Acidimicrobiales bacterium
ACCCTCGCGGGGCGTGGGCCGGCCTTCGGCCGGCAGGGACCATCGTCCGACCAGCGGCCGGAGTTTCCTTTTGCTTCGGACGAGCCACGGCCTACGGCCGGCTCGTCAGTCCCTGAAGTTCTTGAACTGCAGGGGGATGCCGAAGTCGTGCTCCTTCAAGGCGGCGATGGTCGCCTGCAGGTCGTCGCGCTTCTTCCCTGAGACCCGTACCTGGTCGCCCTGGGTCTGTGACGACACCCCTTTCAGACCCCGGTCCTTGACGAAGCGGTTGATCTCCCGCGCCTTGACGTCGCTGATACCGGCGTTGATCACCGCCGACTGGCGCACCGTCCCCTTGGCCGCGTCCTCGACCTTGCCGTACTCGAGTGCCTTCAGCGGCACCGAGCGGCGCACGAGCTTCTCCTCGAGCACCTGCACCAGCGCCCGCAGGCGGTCTTCGGTGGCCGAGTGCAGCCGGATCTCGTCGTCGGCCAGCTCGATGGTGGAGCCGGTGTTCTTGAAGTCGAAGCGGGTGGCCACCTCCCGCTGGGCCTGGTCGACGGCGTTGCGGACCTCCTGGCGGTCGACCTCGGACACCACGTCGAAGGTGGGCACGGCGAGACGGTATCGTGCCAGCCAGAGGGTCGGTACCCAAGCGGCCAAAGGGAGCAGACTGTAAATCTGCCGGCTCAGCCTACGAAGGTTCGAATCCTTCCCGGCCCACCAGTGCGCTGACCTGCGGTACGGCCCCGTCAGGCCTCCAGGGATGGTTCTCAGGTGTCCGTACGGGGAGGGACTTGCAAACCTCCTGCTATCGGGAGACCAAGGCAGCCTCTTGGAAGGCGCCCTCGAGCGCCGTCGCAGCCGTACCGGTCGTACGCTCGGTCACGTGCTGGTTACTGCGACATGGTGAAGCTCTCCGAGGCGTGGCCAAGCATCGCCGAGGCGATGGCCGGGTGCGCACCCCGCTCGAGGAGGACGGTAGCGACGGCGGACGTCGTGAAGCCGGATGCCGGGTGCGAGGCCGGCTCGTCGGGCGACAACGTGTGGTTCGCGAATGAGAACGCCGCTCTCAATGGGCGCATCGGGCGCATCGGCACCGGGTGGGTATGGAACCCCAGCAGGGGGCGCTGCCTCCCGCTAGTCACGAGCCGGTCACGTCCCTGCCAGAGTCGATCGCGGCTCCGCCGAGTCCAGACGGGGGAGGGGACCGAGTGGCAATCATGGTGATCATCGAGTGGGAAGGCATGACGCCCGAGAACTACGACGAGCTCCGGGCCGCAGTGGGCTGGCTCGACCAGGCTCCACAGGGAGGGCGTTGCCACCTCGTCGCGTTTGGCGACGGCGGTGTGCGGATGACCGACGTCTGGGATTCGGCGGAGGATCTCCAGAACTTCGTAGACGGCAAGCTCATGCCCGAGGTCCGCAACCTCGGGCTGCCTGACCAGGCGCGCCTGACGATCCTTCCCCTCCACGAGATGTCCGTCCCCGGGACCGACCCCATCCTGGCGACCTGACCCGTCGCGCGCCGCGCCGGTGAACCACGAGCTCACCGGCCGTTTACCGCTCGTCGCCCCCAGCGCCCGTCTGGTGCTGCTGACAGCCGACCCGCCCCGATTGCCGGCCAATGCGCGGTGCGGCGGTCTATCACGCCAACGGAGGACGCGTCCCTGACACCCGCAGGGGCGCTGATCGGAGGGTCGTCGAGTCTGCGGCTAGGGCAATCGTTCTCGCTCACGACCTTGAGACCGTCTGCAGACCGGAGTGACCGACAGCGGGCGTCAGCGGGCGACACTGAGCAACGCTCCAGCGGTAGGAAACCGCAGGTCCGAGCGGTCGAGGCGCCAGGTGGTGACACGAGACGGCAGTGGCTGCCGCAGACTGTAAATCTGCCGGCTCAGCCTACGAAGGTTCGAATCCTTCGGCCCACTCACTCGCCCGCTCCTGACTCCAGGGCGAAGTTGAGCACCCGGCGCTTCTCCCAGAACACGTTCCCCAGCCAGAGGCCGGGCCCGACCTGGCGGAGCTCGTCTCTGATCATCCGGGCGACCGTGGAGGTCTGGGAGTAGTCCAAGACGGGCACTCCCGCCCGTCGAGCCAGCTCTCGCCTCGGTAGACCTTGGACCGGATCCAGCGGAGACCGAGGGGCCGATCTTGTTGAC
>DATACM010000051.1:0-22855 GCA_036259055.1 Acidimicrobiales bacterium
AACCACCGCCGGTTCACGTCAGCCGGGCCTGCTTTCCTCCAGCGCGAGGCGGAGGGACTCGAGCTCGCCCACCACGCTCTCGACGGTGGAGCCGACGGGGGCGAGGGCGCCGGCGTCGCTCGCCCCCAGGGACAGCTCCAGGGCCCGGGCCACCGCCTCGTCCAGCTCGGCGTCCAGCCGGCGCAGGCGGTCGCGGGCGTCGTCGACCACGTCGGCCAGGCGGGACGCCGACGCCAGCTGGCGCCGCAGGGCCTCGGCGGTGGCCGCCAGCTGCTGGCGGTCGGGCTCCCGGCGCAGCTCGGCCTCGGTCTGGTCGAGCTGGGCCCGGATCCCCCGGGCGTCGAGCTCGTGCACGGCGGCGTCGAGGGCGGCCGCCCGGCGGGCGATACGCCAGCACTCCGTCGCCCCCACCGACACGCGGGCCGCCATCTCGGCCAGACGGTCGCGCAGGGGCCCTGGGTCGGTCGTCTCCACCGCCCGGTCGAAGCGGTCGCGGGCGGCCACCGCCTTGCGCACGAAGCCCCGCCACGGTTCGGGTAGCGAATGAGGGTCGATGCGCTCGGGCTTGGGGCGCCGGGGGATGGCGAGGGCGACCCGGCCCGCCCAGCACACCGCCCCCACCAGGGCGGCGGCGGCCACCGGCGCACCGGCCAGGATGGCCGCCGACATCCCCACGCCGCCGAGCAGGACGGCCGAGGGCAGGGTGAGGGCACGGGCGACCGCCGGCGTCCGGTACTCGGGGGGAACGCGCTCGAGCATCGGCGGCGCCGTCAGAAGTTGCTGATGACGGCGGTGAACACCTGGTTGATGGTGGTCGGGTCGCCGGCGTCGTAGGCGGCGGCGTTGGTCGCCTCGGCGATGCGCCGGAGCACGCCGAGGTCGGCGTCCTTGCCGTAGGCGATGGGGAACACCCGCACCGGCCTCGTCCCCTGGCCCTCGCTGCCGGCGCGCAAGGTGGACAGGAGCTCGTCGAGGTTGTTGTTCCGACGGTCCTCGTTCCTCCCGTCGGAGAGCAACACGACGGCGTTGATGCGGGCGGGGTCGTAGGCGTCCTGCATGGCGGTGAACGAGTCGGAGGTCACGGTGTAGAGCGGCGTCCCGTTGGTCGGCGTCAGCGAGCGGATCCGCGTGGCGATCACCTCCCGTTGGGCGCCGATCGGCCCGATGGGCACGACGTCCACGTAATCGGTGGGCGGCGTCCGGCTGATCTCGGTGGAGAAGATCCGCAGGCCCACCTGGTCGTCCGCCTTGAACTGGCCCAGAGCGTCGATGGCCGCCTGCTTGGCCAGGTCGAGCTTGGTCGCGCCGCCACCGTCGGCGGGGTCGCCCATCGACCCCGACACGTCGACGACGAGGAGCACCCGGGCGCTCTTCCGCTGCTCGCCCCACACGTCGATGATGCGGTCGAGCACGGGCGGCTCGGGGACGCCGAGCACGTTCTGGGGCTGGGAGGGGTCGACGCCGTTGGCCGGCACGATGGGGTCGCCGGCGGCGACCTGGGGGTTGCCGGGACGGAAACCGAACGACACGACCCGCTGCTGGTTCTCCGGCTTCTGCACGAATCGCTCGAACAGCCGGGCCGCGTCCTTGGCCTCCGCCGGCACCCACGGCGCGTCGAGCACGATGAAGGGGTTGTCGGAGAAAAGGGTGCCTTCCTTGGGGTAGATCGCCACCAGCGGGACCCGCGGCGCGCGGGGCTGCTCGCCGGGGTCGCGGATGCCGTCGGGGTCGCCGCGGTTGTAGTCGATCACCGACTTCTCCTCGACGGCGACTGCCGACGCGTAGGTCAGGGCGGTGCCCCTGGCGTCGTTGCGGTACCAGTTGTTGAGGAACGTCAGGGTGATGTCGCCGTAGTGGACGACGGACGACTCGACGCCCCGGGCGAAGGCGTCGACCTCGGGCCGGGCCAGGTCCTCGATGGACAGGTCCCGCGTCTTGCCGGTGGCGGCGTAGTACTGGGCGATGGTGGCGGAGAGGGCGCTGGTGGAGAAGTTCGGGTTGGTCTTGCCCAGGCGGAAGGGCCCCCACTCCGGGTGTCCCTTGCCTCCCCAACCGGCGGGGTCCTGGGCGAGCTTGAGGATGTCCCCGTAGCCGATCGGCGTCGACGGCCAGCCCAGGGCCTCGGCCATGGGGCGGGGCATGGCGATCACGAGGGGCGTGAGCATGAACGGCTTGGCCGCGTTGGGGTCGGCCGCCGTCCCCGTGGCCACCGCCGCCATGGCCGGTTGCCCGGCTTCGGCGAGCCTCTGGTTGAGCACCGCCCCCCAGGCGCTCGACGCCGGCGACCACACGATGGGCCGGGGGCCGTTGGCCGGGTCCTCCGGCCAGCCCTGGGCCAGCAGCTGCATGGCCGTCCCCGACGACTTGCGGTGCACGCGGACGAAGGCGCACACGTCGCCCGACTCGGCCTCCTCCGACCCGTTGAACTGCCGGGCCAGCTCGGTGAGCAGCTCGACCTTCTCGGGGGACACGGCCATGTCGACGGCCGTGCATCCCTCGGGGACTCGGTCGGTCGCGCTGTCCCCGTCACCATCGCCGTCCCCGCCGACCGTGCACGCCGCCGCCACGAAGAGGGCGAGGACCCACACCGCCATCCCCCTGGCGCATTGGGTCAGGAAAGTCGCGCCATCTCGCGCTCTGAGCGGGCCAGAACCGCCTCTACCGCTCCTCATCGCCCGGTGACCTCGCGCCAGCGGGCCCGCAGCGCTTCGAGCAACCCCGGGGGTGGAAGGCCGTCGTCCGCCGCCAGCGGCGGCGAGTCGGGCACGCCCTCGGCGCGCCGCTGGCCGTCCACCCGCCAGCCGGCGGCGGCGAGCGCCTCCTTGCCGGCGTCGCCGCCCACCGCTCGGCTCACCGATTCGGCGGGCCCGTCGCCCGAGGGCATGGCCAGCACGACGTCGGCGGTGGCCATGGGGGAAGGGTAGAGGAGGCTCAACGCGTCCCGGCGCGCCGAGCGGGCCAGCAGGGGCCCGGCCTCGGCCTCGATGGTGCCCACCGCGTCGACGGCGGCCGGCCCGGTGACCAGCAGGGTGGTCAGGGGCGAGGAGGCCGACGGGGGAACGGCCCTCTCGAGCCCGGTGAACCAGCGCTGGAACGCCTCGTCCTCCAGGTCGACGGTGGAGAGGTCGGTGCGCCCGAACCAGGACGCCACCGCCTGGCCCAGCACCAGCGCACCCACCCCGTCGGTCGCCGGCGAGGCGTGGCCCGGCTTCACCGGTCCCCACTCGGGCCGCCCGCCGACCGCCGCCCAGCCGCCGTCGGTCGCCGCCGCCTCTCCCAGGCAACGCCACCCCACCGTCCCTCCCGGGCAACGGGGGGCGAGGGCCCCGGCCCGGTCCTTGGCCACGACCATCACCAACGGCGAGCGGGCCAGGACCTGCGGGTCTCCCTCGAACAGCGGCCGCCGGGCGCGGGCCTGGCGTTGCAGGTCGACCATGGCGGGCCACGGGGCGGTCACGAGCCACCCGTCCAGCCCGGGATCGGCGTCACTGGCGACGAGGCGGTCGGCGGTCGACCCGGCCGCCTCGACGGACACCTGCAGGCGTTCGTCGCCGCTGTCCTCGAGCTGGCGGCAGGCGGCCTCCAGCTCGGCCGAGCAGGTGAGGCGCAGCACCTGGGAGCGCTCGGTCTCCCGGCGGTCGAGGCGCGACCGGAGGGCCAGCGAGCCGGCCACCATGGCGGCGGCGGCCACCACCGCGAGCACCCGGCGCACGAGATGGAGCGTAGGCGGCCGGTGTCAGGTCAGGGCTGCAGCACCGTCACCGCGCCGGCGTCCCCGTCCACCCGCACCCGGGCGCCGTCGGGCACCCGCTGGGTGGCGTCGCCCGAGCCCACCACCGCGGGGACGCCGTACTCCCGGGCGACGATGGCGGCGTGGGAGAGCATGCCCCCGCGGTCCGTGACGATGGCGCCGACCAGCGGCAGCACCACGTTGAAGGCGGGACTGGTCGCCACGGTGACGAGCACGTCGCCTTGTTGGATGCGGGCCAGCCCCGCCGCGCTGTGCACGACCCGGGCCGGGCCCTCGTACGTCCCGGCGCTGGCTCCCTGGCCCCGCACCGACGCCGCCGCCGGGGTGTCGTCGGGAGCGCCTGCCATCGCTGCCAGGTAGGTGCGGAAGGCCCGTTCGGTGCGGGCGGCGCCGGGCGGCAGCCACTCGAGGGGGACGGGGGAGCGGGTCTGTTCCCCGAGCAGGACGGGCACGGCGTCGGCGTCCGCCTCCTCCCGGTAGCGGGCCCGGGCCGCCAGCTCGTCGGCTGACGGGCCCCGGCCGTCGACGAGCAGCGACCGCAGCTCCGGCCACGAGGCGTCGACGGCGTGGACGGGCTGCTCGAGTCGGTGCCGGGCGGCGAGCACCTGGCCGACGGTGAGGAGGGCCCGGCGCATGAGGCCGTTGGCCCACACGTCGCAGTAGAGGGCCCGCTCGTCGCGGAGCCGGTGCACGAGGCGCGACTCGGCGAGGAGCTCGTCGAACTCGGCACGGTCGGCGGCGGGGACGCGGCGGCGCAGCTCATCGGCGGCGGCCGAGGCCTCGGTGTGCTCGTCGTCGGGACGACCATCGAGGGCAGCCACACGGAGGGTCTCGAACAACACGCCGGGCATCTCGACGAGCGACGGCTCTCCGACGTCGAAGCCGCCTCCGGCGGACCAGTGGCCCACCAGGTCCACGTAGGCGCCGGCCGCCTCGCCGACCGGGCCGGGCCGTGCGCACAGCGAGGCCAGCGCCGCCCACGGGTCGGGGGACGGGCCGAGCAGCGGACGGGCCTCGGGATCGTCCCGGAGGGCGTCGGCCAACCGGACCAGCTCGTCGCCGGCGCCCACCGCCAGCGGCCCCGCACCCCGCAGGAGGCCGAGCACGTCGAGCGCCGGGGCGTCCGTCCACTCCCGGGCCCGGACCAGCAGCTCCCCCACGGGCAGCACCGGGGTCACGTTGAAGCGGTGATGGACGGCGATCGACCGGCGCAGGTTGGACCGGCAGCGCCGGAGGTGGTCGAGCAGGTCGGCGTCGCCGAGGCTGGCGGGGTCCGCCAGCTGGAGGCGCCGGTGCTCCTCCACGAGCGAGGGCTGGAGCTGGGCCTCCCACAGGGCCAGGTCGTCCCGCCACGCCCGGCGCTCGAACACCGACTCGCTCGTCGCCAGGCGGCTGCTCAGGTCAGGCGACTCCTGCACCAGGGCGTCCCACCGCTCCTTCGTGAGCTGGCCGGCGTCGCGCACGGCTCGGACGGGGCTCGGGCAGAGGTAGCCCCACCCGCCGACGAAGGCCCACTCGATGTAGTCGAGCAACAGGCCGTAGGGCGCGGTGGCCGCGGCGAAGCCCTCCCTCGACGGCTCCGGGAACAGCTCGGCAGTGAACGAGGTGGCCGGGCGGGGGAAGTGCCCGGTGTCGAGCACCCACTGCCCCGGCCCCGGGGGCTCGACGTCAGGCGCGGCGTAGGCCGTCGCGCTCACTCCCGCCTCCGAGCTGGCATGCGCTCGGCAAGCTAGCAGTAGGGTCTCGTCGCCGTGGTCCCTCTCGTCGAGGCGGCCGACGCTTCTCTCTACGGGGGCAAGGCCGCTCAGCTGGCGGTCGCCGCCGGCGGCGGCCTGCCCGTGCCTCCCGGGTTCGCGCTGGCGTGGCCGCTGGTGGACGCGGTGGCCACCGGCGACGACCGGGCGGCACGGTTGGTCACCGAGGCGTGTGCAGACCTGGACGGCCCGCTGGTGGTCCGCTCTTCGGCGGTGGGCGAGGACTCGGGCCAGGCGAGCTTCGCCGGGCAGCACTCGAGCGTGCTCGGCGTCAACGGCGCGGGCGCGGTGGTCGGCGCCGTCCGGGAGGTCCGGGAGTCGGCCTCCTCCGAAGCCGCCCGTGCCTACCGCCGGCGGCTGGGCCTCCCCGACACCGTCCGCGTCGGGGTTGTCGTCCAGCAGCTGGTGGGCGCCGACGTGGCGGGGGTGCTCTTCGACGTGAACCCGGTGACCGGTGCCGACGAGGTGGTCGTCGAGGCCTCGTGGGGCCTGGGGGAGGCGGTGGTCAGCGGCATCGTCACCCCGGACTTCTTCAGGGTCGGACCCGACGGCGAGCTCCGCGAGCGTCGCCCCGGCGTGAAGGACGTGGAGCTGCGGCCGGCGCCGGGGGGCGGCACCCGGAGCATGCCGGTCGACGCCGAGCGCGCCCGTGCCCCGTCGCTGTCGGACGACCAGCTCCGGCAGCTGCACGCCCTCGCCGTCCGTTGCCGGGAGGTGTTCGGGGGTTCCCAGGACGTCGAGTGGGCGTTCGCCGCCGGCGACCTGTGGCTCCTCCAGCGCCGGCCTCTCACCGTCGCGCCGCCCGGTGGGCGCATGACGCCCGGTGGGTAGGAACCGTCGAAGACCTAGCCACGCTTCGCGACAGGAGGACCTCATGCCCACCGTTCAAGACGTCATGACCACCGACCCCGTCGCCCTGGACGCGAGCGAGCCCGTGGTCGAGGCGGCCAGGCGGATGAAGGACCAGGACATCGGCGACGTCATCGTCGTCGAGGGCGGCCAGGTGTGCGGCGTCGTCACCGATCGCGACATCGTCGTACGGGTGCTGGCCGAGGGACGCGACCCGAGCCAGACCCGGCTGGGCGAGGTGTGCAGCCGTGACGTGGCGACGGTGTCCCCGGGCGACGACCTCACCACCGCCGGCGACCTCATGCGGGACCGGGCGATCCGCCGGGTGCCCGTGGTCGAGGACGGCAGGCCGGTGGGCATCGTCTCCATCGGCGACCTGGCCATCGAACGCGATCCCGACTCCGCCCTCAGCCACATCAGCGCGGCGCCGCCGAGCTGAGCCGGAGGGGTCTCGCGGCGCGGCCCGGCCGAGTGGGGGCTCGGGTGAGCGGCCGGTCTCTGGCCGAACTCAGGACGCCATGGGCCTCGACGTCGTGCGGTCGACGAGGTCGACGACCTGTGCCACCAGTGTGTCGGCGAACAGCTCGGCCGCTCGGGCGTCGAAGAGGCCGTGGCGGTAGCGCAAGGACAGGTGGAGCCGGCTGTCGACGGTGACCGCCCCGACGGTGAGCCCGAGGGGCATGCGGGCCGGGGGAGAGAACCACGCCTCGACCGTCGGCCCTGCCTCCGCTCCGAACGACGGCGGGTCGGTCAGTGGGCCCAGGTTCGAGAGCATGGCGGTGTCGACCAGGCGGTTGCCCCCGAGCGGGAGCGACATGACCATGGCCTGTTTGGCCCACAGCGGCAGGCGGTCGGAACGCTCCAGCACCTCGAGCAGGGCGGTGCCCAACCCGACGTCCTTCTTCCGCTGTGTCTGGGCGGTGAGCGCGAGCAGGGTCGACTCTGGCTTTCGCCGGTGCCGGCGGTTGGTTGAGACCCGGGCGGGAAGCGAGAAGTTGCCCACCACGTCGTGGCGCCACTCGGGCGGGCGCAGGTTGGCGGGCACGAGCACCCCGATGCGGCCGCAGCGCTCGCCACGCTCCCCGTTCCACGCGGCGATGGCCAGGTGGAGGGCGGCGAGCAGCACGTCGTTCACCGTCCCCGGATGCCGGAGGCCCACGAGGGCCTTGGTGAGCGGGGCCGACAGGGCCACGTGGTGGAACCCGTACCCGGCCGCGCCGCTGGCTCCTTGGGGCGCCACGCGCGCCGGGCGCACCACCACGTCGGTGAGCTTGTCGGCCAACGCCAGGCGACGCCGGGCCCGAGTCCGGCCGTCGGCGTGGGTGAGCTCGGCCAGCCGGGCCCGCGCCTCGATCGGATCGGGCCCCGCGACCTCGTGCTCGAGCTCGTCGGTGTAGGCCCTGGCCACCGACCGCAGGACCCGCAGCACCCCGATGGCGTCCATGGCGGCGTGGTTGGCGTTGAGCATGAGCAGGTCGCCGCCCGGGCTGTGGACCAGCCGGGCCCGCAGCGGGGGGGACTCGACCAGGGGCACGGCCATGCCCTGAAGCTCCTCCCGGGCCCGGGCGACGCCGTCGTCGTCGGCGCAGTCGACGGTCCGCAGCGGGTCCACGTCGACTCCGGGCGTCACCTCCCACCGGTTCGTGTGCTGAGTGCGGGGTGAGGCCACCTTGCGAGACCTGGCCATGGGGTGGAGGGCGAGTGCCCGGTCGAAGGCGTCCCGCAGATGGGCGTCGTCGAGGCGACCGGCCACTCTGACCTCCAGCTGGATGCTCCACGGCGCCGCCTCGGTGTCGAGCAGATGGACCGCCTCGTCGATGACGTTGAAGGCGACGGTGGTGGGGCCGCTCACGGCGCCTCCTGCTGAGCGGTGCACGGCTCGCCGGGCGAGGCCGCCGGTCCCTGGGGATGGCGGGCGAGAGGCAGGCCCCGGCGGCCTCGCTCGCCGTGCTCGCTCACGGCACCTCCTGGGAGGCGGCGGGGGCGGCCCCGGGGTCGACCGTGCGGCCGCGGGGAGCCGCCGGGGCGGCGCAGGCGGCGTGTGACCTCGCCGTGGACCCCGGCCAGGTTGTGGGCGAGGATGCGGGTGAGGGAGAGGCGGACCGAGCCGTCGGGGCGGCGCTTGAGCGGGGAGATGCGGTCGACGTGGACCGAGACCCGGCTGGCGTCGATGACGACGTGGAAGCTGTCGGTGGGCCGAAGCTCACGGTAAGAGGCCGCGCCCCGGTGATAGATCCGGCCGAGCCGGGAGTCACGGTGGAAGCGGCCGCTGGTTTCGAGCGCCCGGGTGAGGGCCCCGACGTCCGTCAAGGTCCTCGCGCCCGCTGGCTGGTGCCCGTCGGTCTTCGTGAATTGTTTCACAAGGCCCCACCATAGCGGGCGTGGGTGCCGCCGGCGTGCGTTTTCCGATCGCTTTACCGATCGTTCACGGGCCCGTCACGTTGGCGACGGCCGCCGGCAACCCAGACACGGGTGGCGCAGATCAGAAGGCCGTGACGCCCGTGTCCCAGACGGCCGGGAAGATGAAGAGGGCAAGGCCGAGCGGAACGAGGGCGACGCGGGCGCTGAACCGCGGCGAGAAGGCTGCGATCGCAAAGCACACCACTGCTGCCAGCAAGAAGAAGAACCTGATCCTGATGTCCATCATCTGGTAGGACCTCCAAGTTGGTGTCGGAGAAAGACCGGCCGACGCATTGAACTCCCGGGCCGACAGCTCTGACGGGGCGCCACCTCCGCGTGGCGCCCTTCGCGCCTTCACCCAGCTGTCGCTGGCTGGGACCTGACGTTGATCACGCGTCCAACCGGGTCGCGGACGAAGAACGACGCCCAGCACGGCCGCGCAGCGTAGGCGAGCGGTTGCCGACCTCGTGCGCCGCCACGAGGCGTGCGGGCGCCGACGGACGACTTCGCGAATTGTGGATGCCACCGGGATTACGGGTAGGGAGACGGCATGGCCGGGACCGTGCCGCAACGCGAGGATCCTCGCGTGCTGTCGTTGGTTCTCGCCGGGGGCGAGGGGAAGCGGCTGGCTCCGCTGACGGCCGAACGGGCCAAACCAGCGGTTCCCTTTGCGGGCCACTATCGCCTCGTCGACTTTGTCCTCTCCAACCTCGCCAACGGCGGGTACCTGAAGATCCTCGTCCTCACCCAGTACAAGAGCAACAGCCTCAATCTGCACATCGCCCGGACGTGGCGCCTCTCGACTCCCCTGAACGCCTACGTCAGCCCAGTGCCGGCCCAGATGCGCAGTGGCCCCGAGTGGTTCTCCGGCTCCGCCGACGCCATCTACCAGAGCCTCGATCTGATCGAACAGGAGCATCCCGACTACATCTGCGTCTTCGGCGCGGACCACGTCTACCGGATGGACCCCCGGCAGATGGTCCAGCAGCACATCGACTCAGGGGCGGGCGTGACCGTCGCCGGCGTGCGGGTGCCCATCGACCAGGCCAGCGCGTCCGGGGTCATCGAGCCGGGCGAGGGCACGACCATTCGCAGCTTCCGGGAGAAGCCGTCGGACCCGACCGGGCTGCCCGACGACCCCGACCACGTCCTCGCCTCCATGGGCAACTACGTGTTCAGCGGGCGGACGCTGGCCGACGCCGTGCGCACCGATACCGCCAACGAGGACTCGGAGCACGACGTCGGCGGCGACCTCATCCCGATGCTGGTGGACGAAGGCGTGGCCCACTTCTACGACTTCACCGACAACCGGGTCCCCGGTGAGACCGAGCGAGACCATGCCTACTGGCGTGACGTCGGCACCGTCGACACCTACTACGACTCACACATGGACCTCGTGTCGGCCGATCCGCCTTTCACCCTCGACAACGATGCCTGGCCGATCTTCACGTCGGCCCCGAGTCTTCCCCCGGCCAAGTTCGTGTTCGAGGGCGTCGAAGGGACAGGGCGGGTCCTTGATTCGTTGGTCTGTTCCGGAGCTGCCATTCTCGGCGCCACCGTCCAGGAATCGGTCATCTCTCCTGGAGTCGTGCTCGAGTCCGGTGCCTGCGTGGAGCGGTCGGTGCTCATGCACGACGTGGTCGTCGGGAGAGGCGCGGTAGTCCGCAACGCCATCATCGACAAGAACGTGGAGGTGCCGCCCGCCACGACCATAGGCGTGGACCAGGAGTCCGACCGCCAGCGATTCACCTTGTCCGAGAACGGAATCGTGGTCATCGGCAAGGGCGAGAAGATCTCCAGCTGACCCCGGGATCGGAGGTACTCCATGACGGACAAGCAGGTGAACATCGAGCGAGAAGGCGGGGGCGAGGGTGAGAGCCAGAGCGGTGTCCGCCCGATCCTGCTGGCCATCGCCGGAGACAGCGGTACGGGAAAGACGACCGTGACCAAGGGCCTTGTCGAGGCACTCGGCCGCGAGCGGATCACGTCTGTCGGCGCCGACGACTACCACCGCTACGACCGCGAGGAGCGCAAGGAGCTCCCCTTCACGCCCCTGCACCCCGAGTGCAACTACATCGACATCATGGAGCAGCACCTGCAGCACCTCGCCACCGGCCAGCCGATCCTCAAGCCCATCTACGACCACGACACCGGCGAGCTGGGGCGCCCGGAGTACATCGAGCCTCGCGAGTTCGTCATCGTCGAGGGGCTCCTCCCCCTTCACACGAAGAAGGCGCGCGCCGCCTTCGACATAGCCGTGTTCCTCGACCCGCCCGAGGAGATACGCATCGCTTGGAAGCTGAAGCGCGACACCAGCAAGCGGGGTTACACGGAGGACGAGGTCCGGGAGGACCTCAAGAAGCGTGAGCCCGAGTCAGAGGAGTTCATCCGCCCACAGCGGGCCCATGCGGACATCGTCATCCGGTTCGCCCCCATCGAGGAACGAGGCGAGACGGCCGACGACCCGCTCAGCGCCACGCTGCTGCTCCGGCCGACGATCAGCCATCCCGACCTGCCGGCGATCCTCGGCGACGACACGCGGGAGGCCATCCATCTCAAGCTGACCCGCGATGACGACGGCAAGCCTGTGGACGCCGTGCACATCCACTCCTACGCGGACCCGGACGTCACCAAGAGAGTCGAACAGGCCATCTGGGACGAGCTCGGGGTGGATGCGCCGCTACCGGAAGCGCTCGGCAAGCTCGACGACGACGACGAGCGGGACGAGCCCCTCGCCCTCACCCAGCTGATCCTGCTGTACCACCTGATCCAGGCCCGACAGTCCACCGGCGACGCCTGAGCAGCCAGGGCACACCGGTGGCCGCCGACATCGGCGAGGACATCGCCCAAGAGGCGACCGCAGAGCCGCTCGTGATCGTGGCCAACCGCGGGCCGGTGAAGTACACGCGGACCGAGGGCGAACGCAAGTCCGAGCGGGGCCAGGGTGGGCTGGTGACGGCCCTCGCTGGCCTCGCCACCCAGTTCGAGGACGCCGTGTGGGTCTGCGCCGCCCTGAGCGAGGAGGACGCCGCCGTGGCGCGAGAGCACGGCGGCGGCGCCTTCGACCTCGAAGAGAACGGCTCGGGCCTGCGCATCCGCATGCTGGAGCTCGATCCCGACGCCCAGCACAAGTTCTACGCCGTCATCTCCAACCCGCTGCTCTGGTTCATCCAGCACTACCTGTGGGACCTGAGCAACGAGCCCGACATCACCCGCCGCGAGATCGACGCCTTCGACAACGGCTACGCGCCGGTGAACGCCCAGTTCGCCGACGCCGTGGCCGAGGAGGTCGAGGCGCTCGGTGGCCAAGCCACGGTGATGGTGCAGGACTACCACTTCTACCTGGTCGCCGAGCGCGTCCGCGCCCGGTGCCCGGACGCGTTCCTGCACCACTTCGTCCACATCCCCTGGCCGCATCCCGATGCCTGGCGGGTCCTCCCGCCCGGGATGCGGGAGGCCCTGTTCAACGGCCTTCTCGGCAACGATGTCGTCGCCTTCCACTCGCGGCGCTCGGCCCGCAACTTCCTCCTCACCTGCCAGGAGCTGCTCGATCTACGGGTCGACCTCGACCGGCACACCGTCGATGTCGGCGACCGCACGGTTGCCACCCGTTGGCACCCCATCTCCGTGAACCCCGAGGACCTCGAGGCCAAGGCCGCCTCGTCGACCGTTGCCGACCACGAGCGGCGCCTGGCCGAGAAGCGGCGTGAGCACCTGGTCTTGCGGGTCGACCGAGCCGACCTCAGCAAGAACATCCTGCGGGGCTTCCGTGCCTTCGACACCATGCTCGACGATCATCCCGAGCTCGCCGAACGGGTGACGTTCCTGGCGCTGCTGCAGCCGAGCCGGGAGGACGTCGCGCAGTACGCGGCGTACCTGGAGAAGGTCCGTCGGTTGGTGGCCGACGTCAACCTCAAGCACGGGACGGACGACTGGCAGCCCATCGACTTGGACCTGGGCGGCGACTTCGACCAGGTGGTCGCCGCCTACAAGCTCTTCGACGTCCTCGTCGTCAACGCCGTCTTCGACGGGATGAACCTCGTGGCCAAGGAGTCCGTCCTGGTGAACGAGCACGACGGGGTGTTGGCCCTGTCCGAGAACACCGGCGCGTTCGAAGAGCTGGGGAAGTTCGCAGTCACGCTGCACCCGTTCGACATCCAGCAGCAGGCCGACGCCCTGTACGACGCCCTCACCATGGACGCGCAGGAACGGCGGGACAGGATGGAGGCGTGTGCCGCCATCGTCCGCGAGAACGACATCGCCAAGTGGCTACGCGAGCAGCTCCGCGACGTTCGTCGGTTCAGCCAGTCGACCGCGGGTCGCCCCGATTCCTGAGGGGACGCCAGCCGCGGTCACCGCAGGTGGCGCGATGAGTTCTCGCCGGGCCCGTCGTCGCACCGGATGACGACCTAGCTTCACGACGCATTGGGAGGAGCCGATGGCCTTTCACCCGTACCTCAACTTCGGCGGGAACTGCCGGGAGGCATTCACCCGCTACCAGGAGATCTTCGGCGGCGAGCTGATGCTGATGCCCATGTCGGACATGCCGTCGGACGAGCCCGTGAGCGCTGAGCAGGCCGATCTGATCATGCACGCCGCCCTGACGTTCGACGGTCACCTGCTCATGGCGTCGGACGACCCCACAGGGAACTTCAAAGGGGTGCAAGGGATGTACGTCAACTACACGGTCGCCGACGCCGCCGAGGCCGAGCGGGTGTTCGGGGCCCTGGCGGAGGGGGGAGAGGTCACCATGCCGCTCGCCGAGACGTTCTGGTCGCCGAAGTTCGGGATGTGTGTCGACCGGTTCGGCACGCCCTGGATGGTCGACACCGAACCACCGGAGCAGCAGGGCTAGGAAGCCCGGAGAGGAGAGATGGCGTTGAACTTGAACAACATCATGCTGGGTTCGGAGGACTCGAGGCGACTGGCCGAGTTCTACACCAAGGTCCTGGGCGCCGCGAACCCCGACTGGAGCGATGAAGCCAATGGCTGGTTCGGCTTCCAGGCGGGCGACGGAAGCCTGGCCATCGGTCCGCACAGCGAGGTCAAGGGCAGGAACCAGCAGCCGGGGCGCATCATGCTCAACATCTCGACGCCCGACGTGAAAGGGGAGTTCGAGCGCATCAAGGCCCTCGGCGCCGAAGTCGTGGCCGAGCCGTACGAGCCCGGGGGCGCCGGCGAGATGGTGCTGTGCACCTTCGCCGATCCCGACGGCAACTACTTCCAGCTGGCGACACCCTGGAGCGCGGACTCGCCCTAGCGCTCATCCACGGCGGGCGTCTTCGTCGTGAACGCACACCTTCCTCGGTAGCCTTTCTCTGTGACGACGACTCCTCTCGCCGAGCTCGGGGCGCGGGCGAAGGTCGCTTCGCGCGTCCTCGCCAACGCGTCCACCGCCACCAAGGACGCCGCGCTGGCAGCGGCGGCCGATCTGCTGGTGCAGCACGCGCCCGCCATCCTCGAGGCCAACGCCGCCGACGTGGCTCGCGCCGAGGGAGCGGGGACAACGGCGACCGTGGTCGACCGCCTGCGCCTCACCCCGGCGCGCATCGAGGGGATGGCCGACGGGCTCGGCCAGGTGGCGGCCCTCCCCGACCCCGTCGGCGAGATCACCGCCGGCTGGACCCGGCCGAACGGCCTGGCCATCCAGAAGGTGCGGGTGCCGCTGGGCGTGGTGGCGATCATCTACGAGAACCGTCCCAACGTGACCAGCGACGCCTTCGGGCTGTGCCTGAAAGCGGGCAACGCCGCCTTCCTCAGGGGGTCCTCGGCCGCCCTCGCCTCCAACCAGGCCATCGCCGCCGCCCTCCGCCAGGGCGTGACCAAGTCCGGGCTGCCCGAGGACGTCGTCGTCCTCGTCCAGGACACGTCGCGCGAGGCGGCCGTCGAGTTCATGCGCCTCCGCGACTCCATCGACTGCCTGATCCCGCGCGGCGGCCCGTCGCTGATCGCCTCCGTCCTCGCCAACGCCACCGTGCCGTACGTCATCGACGGCGACGGCAACTGCCACGTCTACGTCGATGCCGCGGCCGACCTCGACCAGGCCCTCGACATCGTCGTCAACGCCAAGACGCAGCGCCCCTCGGTGTGCAACGCCGCCGAGTCGCTGGTGGTGCACGAGTCGGTTGCGGAGGCATTCCTCCCACGAGTGGCGTCCGCCCTCGAGGGGGTCGAGCTGGTGGGCGACGAGCGAGCCCGCGCCGTCGTCCCGACGATGGCGCCGGCCACCGACGAGGACTTCGGCCGCGAGTTCCTCGACCTGAAGATGTCGGTGGCGGTCGCCGGCTCGCTGGACGCCGCCATCGCCCACGTCAACCGCTTCGGCACCGGCCACACCGAGGCCATCTGCACCCGCGACCTCGCCGCCGCCCGGCGCTTCGCCGGCGAGGTCGATGCCGCCGCGGTGGTGGTCAACGCCTCGACCCGCTTCACCGACGGCGAGCAGTTCGGTTTCGGCGCCGAGATCGGGATCAGCACCCAGAAGCTCCACGCGCGCGGGCCGATGGGCCTGCGTGAGCTGACCACCGAGAAGTACGTCGTCTTCGGGGACGGCCAGGTCAGGACCTGAGCGTGGGCGAGCGGTTCGCGTCGATCGACGCCGTCCGGGAGGGCCTGCGCTCGGTCGACTACCTGGCCGACGACGCCAGCGCGGGCGTCGTCTTCCTGGCCGACCGCCTGGACAAGCCGGTGCTGGTGGAGGGCCCGGCCGGGACGGGCAAGACCGAGCTGGCCAAGTCGGTGGCCGCCATGTCGGGCAGCCGGCTCATCCGCCTCCAGTGCTACGAGGGCCTCGACGAGGCCAAGGCCCTCTACGAGTGGAACTACCGCAAGCAGCTCCTGCGCATCCAGGCCCAGGCCCTGGAAGACGGCGGCGACTCGGCCCCGGCGTGGAACGAGCTCGAGAGCGACATCTTCAGCGAGCCGTTCCTCCTCACCCGGCCGCTCCTCGAGGCCATCCGCAGCGCGGAGCCCACCGTGCTCCTCGTGGACGAGGTCGACCGGGTGGAGGTCGAGACCGAAGCCCTGCTGCTCGAGGTGCTGTCCGACTGGCAGGTGTCGGTGCCCGAGCTGGGCACGGTGCGGGCCGCCCGCATCCCGCTCGTCTTTCTCACGTCCAACAACACGCGCGACCTGTCCGAAGCCCTCAAGCGCCGTTGCCTGTACTTGCACCTCGACTACCCCGAGCCCGAGCGGGAGCGGGAGATCGTGTTGGCCCGCGTGCCCGGGATCGCCGAGGACCTGGCCGGCCAGATCGCCCGGGTGGTCCGCACGATCCGCCAGCTCGAGCTGGCCAAGCCCCCGTCGGTGGCGGAGACGCTGGACTGGGCCCGGACGCTCGTGCTGTTCGGCACCGACGTGCTCGACGCCGAGACCGCCACCGCCACCCTCCACGTCCTCCTCAAGCACCGGTCCGACATCGACAAGGCCGCTCGGGAGCTGCGGGCGGCGGCCGCCGGCTGACCGGGCACCGGCCGTGCTCGCCGCCTTCCAGGGCTTCCTCGACGAGCTCCGGGTGGCCGGCCTTCCGGTCTCGCTCACCGAGTCCCTCGACGCCTTCGAGGCGGTCCGCCACGTGGACCTGGTCGACCGCCAGGCCGTCCGCGAGGCGCTGGCCGCGACCGTGGTCAAGCGAGCCGAGCACCGCCCGACGTTCGACACCGTCTTCGACGTGTGGTTCGCCCTGGGGTACCGGCCGGCGCTGCTGGTGGAAGAGGGCGAGGACGGCGATGCCGCCGAGGTCGACGACGCCGACGTCGCCGCCATGCTGGAGCAGGTGCTGGAGACCGGAGACCGGGTGATGCTGCGCACGCTCGCCCGGCTGGCCGTCACCCGTTACGCCGGCGTGGTCCCCGGACGGCTCCTCGGCACCGCCTACCACCTGCATCGCACCCTCCGGCACCTCGACGTCGACGGCGCGCTGGCCCGGCTCCTGGGCGGCGGCGGGGGCGACGAGGACGCAGGTGCGAGCGCCGCGCCCGCCGCCGCGCTCGAGCGACGCCTGCGGGCCGACGACCGCCGAGCACACTCCGAGCGCTTCCGGGCCGAGGTCGAGGCCGAGGTGCGCCGCCGGCTGGTCGCCGAACGGGGAGCGGAGGCGGTCGTGCGGTCGGTGCGCCGGGCCCTTCCCGAAGACGTCGACTTCATGCACGCCACGGGCGAGGAGCTGACCGCCCTGCGCCGGGCCCTGAGGCCCCTCGCCCGCCGCTTCGCCGTACGCCTGGCCCGCCGCCGGCGTCACCGCCGCCGGGGCCCGCTCGACTTCCGCTCGACCGTCCGCCACTCGCTCTCGTACGGGGGTGTGCCCGCCGAGCCCCGCTTCCGCCACCGCCGCCCTTCCAAGCCGGAGATCGTGGTGGTGGCCGACGTGTCGGGGTCCGTCGCCGCCTTCGCCCGGTTCACGCTGCAGTTCGTGCACGCACTGTCGGGCCAGTTCTCCCGGGTGCGCTCCTTCGTCTTCGTCGACGGCATCGACGAGGTGACCCGGCTGTTCGAAGGAGCCGACGACCTGGCCGAGGCCGTCCAGCGGGTGCACACCGAGGCCGACGTCGTGTGGGCCGAGGGCCACTCCGACTACGGCCACGCCCTCGTCGACTTCTGGCAGCGCTGGGGTGGCGAGATCACCGGGCGCACGACGGTGGTCGTCCTCGGCGACGCCCGCAACAACTACCACCCGCCGGAGGCTTGGGCCCTCGGCGAGGTGAGCCGCCGGGCCCGCCACGTCTTCTGGCTGAACCCCGAGCCCCGGTCCTACTGGGACACCGGCGACTCGGTCGTCTCCGAGTACTCGGTCCACTGCGACGGCGTCTTCGAGTGCCGCAACCTCCGCCAGCTGACGAGCTTCGTCGAAGCGATCGCCTAACACCATGTGGACCAGGCCTGCGATGACGGCTCTGGCCGCCGTGTCGATGACAGCCGCCCTGGCGGCCTGCGGTGGTCCGACCAAGTCCGGCCTCCTCTCGGAGGGCGACGCGATCTGCCGCACGTCCATGGGCCCCGTGCAGTCGCTCCGCAAGCCGACCAACTATCCCGAGCTGAGCGAGGCCGCCAGAGCCCTGGCGGCGGCTGCCTTGGACCAGGAGGCCAGGCTGCGGGAGCTCGGCATCCCGGATGGCGACAAGGACGAGGTCCGGCCCATCGTCTCCGCTCTCGGCGGCGTCGCCGCATCGGCCCGGCGCCTGCAGGAGACGGCTGCGAAGACGGACGACCGGGGTACGAGCGAGGCGGTCAACGACGCGACCGCCCGATCGAAGGACGCCGCCGGCCGGGCCCGGGCCTACGGGTTCGGCACCTGTGGCATGAACACCGAGGGACCGGTGGCCACCGTCCTCGACGGCGCCAAGGGCATCGTCAAGGCCGCCTTCGTGGCCCGGGCCGAGGCGCTGTGCCGGGAGGCGATCAACCAGGAGGAGCGGCTCCCCGAGCCCCGGGCTCAGTCGGCGTTGCCCGCCTACCTCGACGCCGTCCTCGCCCTCGAGGAGAAGGTGGCGGACGAGATGCGGGGACTCCCCGTCCCCCCGGGGGACGAGGCCGCCGTGGCCGAGCTGGTCGACGCCCGGGTGAAGCTCAACGCCAAGGGCCGGGAGCTGACCGCCGCCATGAGGGCCAGGGACGGCCGCCGCCAGGCGGCCATCGTCGACGAGCTGGCGGTGCTGGGCACGGCGGCGGCGGCCAAGGCCGATGCCTACGGCATCCGCGAGTGCGGCACCGGATCGGTCCTCGGCTGACAGGGAGCACCCGGGCGACGGCCGGCGCCAGCCACCTGGGCGAACTGTTCGTCGGAATGGTCCCTGGTGAGCCACCTGGGCGAACTGTTCGGGGAAACGGTCCCTGGTGAGCCACCAGGACGAACAGTTCCTCGCAGTGGCCGTGGGCGACCGGCTTGTAGCCTCCCCCGGGCGGAGCGAGGACCGAGACCGTGGTGAGCCGAGGGGCGCTGGCAGTGGCCGCCCTGGCCTCGGTCGGCCTGCTCGTGCGTGGCTCCGAGGCGGCGGTGGGCCCCAACCTGGTCCTGCTCGCCGTCGGCTTCGCCGCCCTCGCCGCCCTGGTGGCGGCCGAGCTCCGCCACCGGTCGCTCACCCGCGGGCTGGTGTTGACGGTGAGCGGGGCGCTGCTCGTGGTCGCCGTCGCCGCTCCCCCCGCCCAGTCCGCCGACGTGTGGTCCTACGCCATGTACGGGCGGATGGTGAGCGAGTACGGGGCCAACCCCTACCGCCACACCCCGGCCGAGTACCAGGGCGACCCCATCGGACAGCGGGTGTCGCGCTTCTGGATCGACTCCCGCTCGGTGTACGGCCCGCTGTTCACCGCCGTCTCGGCCGTCGGCATGGCGGGGGCCGGCCGGTCCGCCACCCTCGCCCGCCTGTTCTTCCAGGGCCTGGCCGCGGTGGCCGTTGCCGTCTCGCTGGCCCTCGTCGATCGCCGCACCCGCGACCCGGTCGCCCTCGCCCTCCTCGGTGCCAACCCGCTGGTGGTCGTCAGCGTCGTCAACGGGGCGCACAACGACGCCCTGGTGGGCCTCGCCCTCCTCGCCGGTGTCCTGCTGGTCGCCGCCCGCCGCCCCGCCTGGGCCGGTGCCGCCCTGGCCGCCGGCGCCTTGGTCAAGGTAGGGGCGCTCCTCCCGGTGGCGGCGGTGGCCGTCTGGGTGTGGGCCCGGTGGGGACGCCGCCCCGCCCTCGTCCTCGCCGGGACCGCGGCCGCGGTCGGCGTGGCCGGCGTGGTCGCCGCCGGTGCCCCCGACGTGCTCTCCGCCCTCGGCGACGCCCAGGCGAGGGTGACCGGTGGCTCGGTGTGGGCGTGGGCCCATCGCCGGATCTCCGACGACGGGCTGCGCCGGGCGCTGGCGTGGGCGGCCACCGGGGCCGCCGCTGCCCTCACCTTCCTGCTGGCGGCTCGCCGGCCTCGTCCCGATGCGCTCGTCCTGGCCGCCGGGGGCTCGGTGGTGGCCTATCTCCTCCTCGGGACGTACGTCGTGCCCTGGTACCTCGCCTGGGGGCTGCCCGTCCTCGTGCTGGCTTGGCGCTGGCGCGTGGCGTGGGTGGCCCTCGCCCACTCCGCCCTCCTGCAGCTCGGCACCGCCCGGCCGCCCGTGCAGGGGCCCGACCCCCGGAGCTCCGGAGTCGCGCGCCTGCAAACCGATCTCTACGAGGTCGCCGCGCCTCTGTTCGCCGCCGCCGCCACGGTGATCTTGGTCGTGGTCATGGTGCGGCGGCTGCGCCGGGCACCTCGGCCCGAGCGCGCCGACAAGCCGGCGACCACCGGCCTCCGTCGACGGAGCACCTCGCGACTCGGCGAGGAAGCTCCGCTTCCGAGCCGAAACTAGCCTCGCAGCAGCTCGGCGATCTCGAAGGCCAGGTCGAGGGACTGGCGGGCGTTCAGCCGGGGGTCGCAGACGGTGAGGTAGCGCTGGTGGAGGCTGTCCTCGGCCAACCCGTCGGGCCCGCCCACGCACTCGGTGACGTCGTCGCCGGTCAGCTCCACGTGCACGCCGCCCGGCCACGACCCCTCGGCCCGGTGGACGGCGAAGAAGCCCCGGATCTCGGAGACGATGTCGTCGAAGTGACGGGTCTTGCGCCCCGAGGGCGACACGAACGTGTTCCCGTGCATGGGGTCGCAGGCCCAGATGACCGGGTGCCCGGACCGGCGGACGGCGTCGACCATCGGAGGCAGCAGCTCCTCGACCCGGCGGGCGCCCAGCCTGGTGATGAGCGTCAGCCGCCCAGGGACGCGGCCGGGGTCGAGCACGTCGCACAGGCTCACGACCTCCTCGAGGGTCGCGGTGGGCCCGATCTTCACCCCGAGGGGGTTCTCGACGCCGGTGAGGAAGCTCACGTGGGCGCCGTCGAGCCGACGCGTGCGGTCGCCGATCCACAGCAGATGGGCCGAGCAGTCGTACCAGCCCCCGCTGAGGGAGTCCTGCCGGGTGAGGGCCTCCTCGTAGCCGAGAAGGAGCGCCTCGTGGCACGTCCAGAAGTCGACCTGGTGGATCGTCGCCTCGTGGGCCAGGTCGATCCCGCAGGCGGCCATGAAGCGGAGGGCTCGGGCGATCTCGTTGGCCAGGCCGGCGTAGCGCTGGCCCTCCCGGCTGCTGGCCACGAACTCCTGGTTCCAGACGTGCACCTTGGTCAGGTCGGCGAACCCGCCCTTGGTGAACGCCCGCAGGAGGTTCATGGTGGACGCCGACTGGTGGTACGCCTGCAGCAACCGCTCGGGGTCGGCCACCCGGGCGGCGGCGGTGGGGGCGGCGTCGTTCACCATGTGCCCCCGGAAGGCGGGGATGACTTCGTCGCCCACGGTCTCGGTGGGCGACGACCGGGGCTTGGCGAACTGGCCGGCGATCCGGCCCATCTTCACCACCGGCACGCCCGCCCCGTAGGTGAGCACCACCGCCATCTGCAGGATGACCTTGAGCTTGTCGCGGATGGAGTCGGCCGAGAACTCGAAGGACTCGGCGCAGTCGCCCGCCTGCAGGAGGAACGCCTCGCCCCCGGACACCTGGGCCAGCCGCTCGGTGAGGTCACGCACCTCGCCGGCGAACACGAGGGGAGGGAGGGACTCCAGCCGGGCCAGCACCGCGGCCAGGGCCAGCTCGTCGGGCCAGTCGGGCTGCTGGTCGGCCGGCAGGTCCCGCCAGATGCGAGGTGTCCACGGCCTGATGTGAGTGCTCATGATCGATGGGAGGGTGGTCGGCAGCGGCCCGGCACGCGCGGAGTTTCCCCGCCGGGGTACGAACGAGGGTAGATCGCCGGCGGCCGTTCGACCAAGGCGACGCCGGGGCCACCCCTAGACTCCCGCCGTGGGTGGCACCTCCGGGGAGCGGCTCGGCGTCTTCGGAGGGACCTTCGACCCCGTACACGTGGCCCACCTGGTGGCCGCCGTGAACGCGCGCCATGCGTTGGGTCTCGACCGCGTGCTGCTCGTCGTGGCCAACCGGCCCTGGCAGAAGAGCGATCGGGACGTGACCTCGGCGGAGGACCGCTACGCCATGGTCGAGGCGGCGGTGGCCGGCCAGGCAGGCGTGGAGGCCAGCCGCATGGAGCTCGACCGGGGTGGTGACTCCTACTCCGCCGACACCCTGCACGCCCTGGCCGAGGAGGAGCCTTCCCGTGAGCTCTTCCTCGTGGTGGGGGCGGACGTGGCCGCCGAGCTGCACACCTGGCGGCACGTCGAGGTCGCCCGCGAGCTGGCGACGCTGGCCGTCGTCAGCCGGCCCGGCGCCGCCGACGTCGACCCCGGCCCCGGGTGGCGGGTCGTCCGCGTCGACATCCCCCATCTGGCCGTGTCGGCGTCGGACCTCCGGAACCGTGCCGCCACCGGACGCCCCCTCGACTACCTCGTCCCGGCGCCCGTGATCGACGTCATCCGGTCTCGGGGTCTGTACGCTGGAGGCAGATGAGGTCGAGGAGCCACCCGCCTGTCTGCTGAGCGGTCTCTCGCTGTGGCCATGGCGGGCCGAGGGAAAAGCGTGCTCGACCTGTGACCCGGGCCGGTAGCGTCCCCGTGGTCGCTGCTCCGCCCACCGTCCCGTTCCCGGCGGCGCCTGCCGCCTCCGTCCCGATGGGAGGGATCCCCACGTACACCGAGATCGACCGCGACCGCGAGCAGGTACGAGACTGGGCCCGCACCGCCGCCCGGGCGTGCGACGCCAAAGGAGGGGACGACACCGTCATCCTCGAGGTGGGAGCGGTGCTCGCCATCACCGACGCCTTCGTCCTGACCGCCGGCCGCAACCACCGCCAGGTGGCCACCATCTCCGACGAGGTGGAGGCAGCGCTGAAGGGGGCGGGCGGCCCATCGCCGCTGCGGGTCGAGGGCCGGGAGCAGGCGGAATGGGTGCTGCTCGACTACGGCGACTTCGTGGTCCACGTCTTTCTCGACGAGGTGCGGCGCTACTACGACCTCGAGCGCCTGTGGTCCGACGCCCCCCGGTTGGGCTGGCAGGAGGCGGCCCCCGCCAGCCGGGCCTAGGGCCCCTGAGCGGGCGTCAGTCGACGCCCAGGGCGGCCCTGATCGCCGCCCGCCCCTCGGCCACGCCGGTGCGGGCCAGCTCGGGCAACGGCCGGCCCAACCCGGCCACCAGCACGTCGGCGACGTAGTAGCCCAC
>DATACM010000052.1:0-10194 GCA_036259055.1 Acidimicrobiales bacterium
CTCCGGCCGATCGCAGCTCGGCCAGCGGGGCGGTCACAGGCGGCGAGCCCCCGGCGAGGTGCAGCAACCCCGCCGTCGCGACGGTGAGCAGCGCCGTCCCCACCGCCAGGCGGGCGCCGTCCCCCCTCGGCCGGTGAAGGAGCACGACGCCCCCGAGCGCGATCAGCGCCGGGGGGACGGCGACGTGGCCGCGGCCCACGGTGCCGGCGGTGGCCCGATCGAGGGCCCGGCCGGCCGGTCCGGCCAGGTCCCCGTAGACCCCGAAGGCAGCCACGAGGCCGACGGTCAGGAGGGCGACACCGGCGAGGTCGGGACCGTGGCCGCCGAGGGAGAGCCGCCCAAGCCGGCCGCCGCCGGCCCCTCCCGGCCGCTTCGGACGACGGCGCGAGGAAGACGGCGCCGTCCTGGCACCGCCCGCGGCCCGGGCGCGGGCCCGGGCACCAGCCGCGCCAGGTCGCCTGCCGGTGGCGGTCTTGGAGCGGCCCTGCGGACGCCGGGTGGTCGTGGCCACAGCAGCCACAACGCTAACAGGAGCAACACGACGCACAGCGGCACGGGCTCGGCCAGCCAACCGGCGGTGATTTGTGCTGTTGGGACGCACTACATCACCGCCGGTTCCTGACGTCGTAGGTTCCCTCCGGTGAACGCGCGCGCCGCCGCCTCTCTGCTGCTGGCCGTGGCGCTGGCGGCCTGCTCGTCGCCGGCCGACTCGGGCCGAGCCGCGCCGACCGTCCCGCCGGCGCCGTCGACCACCGTCGTGGTCACGACGACCTCGACCGTCCCCGCCACCGCTGCGCCCACCACCACCACACCCGCCACGCCGCGGTGCTCGGCCGCGGGCCTGGCGCTCTCGTCCGCCGAGGGCAGGGCGGCCCTGGGCCACGCCCTGTACCTGTTCCGCCTCCGCAACACCTCGTCGCAGCCCTGCCGGCTCGAGGGCCATCCCGACGTCGCCCTCGTCGACGGGGGAGGGGGGGTGCTCGCTCGGGCCAAGCCCGGCGCTGGCTACATCCTCCCCGACCGCCCACCTCGACCGGTTTCGCTCGCCCCGGGATCGAGCGGCTGGTTCGGCCTGGAGGCCTCCACCCTCTGCGAGGGCGACACCGTGCCGACGCCGTCGGCCCGGGTAGCCGTGTCCCCGCCCGGTGAGACCGGCACGCTGTCGGCACCGGTGACGATCGACGTGTGCCCGGACGACGTCGTCCTGGTGTCGCCGGTCCGGGCCCGGGACGGTGAGGTGGCCGGCTAGCCCGCTGCCTAGACGAGGGTGGGGGAGACCTCCGGCTCGTCGGCGCGGGGCCGCTTGAGCTCGTAGAACTGGGGAAGGTCGCCGAGGGTCACGTAGGCGTCCCAGAGTCGGACGGCGTCGGCGCTCACCGGCGACGGCGACAGGATCGGGCCGAACGTGCCCCGCCCGACGGCCTCCCGGAACACGACCGGCGAGCCGGCGTCGGGTCCCGCGATGTCCTGGGCCTCCTCGTGCGATTTCCGCACCGCCTCGTCCCAAGAGGGGTCGTCGACCGCGCCGACGTAGTCGCCAAGCCCGGCCGCCAAAGCCGCCTGGCGGACGATCTCGGCGCTCGGCCGCCGACCGTCCACGTGCACGCGCCGCCCGTACTCCCGGTACAGCTCGCCGACATCGTCGTGGCGCCCGGCGGACCGGAGTGCCTCCATCACACGGTGGACCAGACGTCCGACCTGGTACCGCTCGGGGATCTCCCCGCCTTCGTTGAGGACGACCAGGCTCAGCCAGCGCCACTCGATGTGGAGGGGGCGTTGGCGGGCGACCTCCAGCAGCCACCGGGACGTCACCCACGTCCACGGGCAGGCCGGGTCGAAGTAGAACCGCAGACGCTCGGGCGTCGACGCCGTCCCGCCCTCAGCCAATCAGGCCTCCACGACCACGGGGACGATCATGGGTCGGCGCCGGGTGCGCTCGTTGACGAAGCGCCCTACCGCCTGGCGCAGCCGTCGCTTGAGGGTCTCGCTGTCGGTGTTGCCCTCGTCGGCCGCGTCCTCGAGCGCCTGGACCACCTGCCGACGGGCCTCCTCCAGAAGGCTCTCCGCCTCGGGGGCGTAGACCCAGCCATGGGTGACGATCTCGGGGGGCGAGAGCACCTCGCCCGAGGCGGCGTCGACGGCGGCCACGACGACGATCACCCCCTCGTCGGCCAGCACCCGCCGGTCGCGGAACACCCCGTGACCGACGTCGCCGACGATGCCGTCGACATAGAGGAACCCGGCGGGGACGGAGCCAGCGAAGTCGAGCCCGGAGTCGCCGAGCTCGACCACGTCGCCGTCCTCGGCCAGGAGCACGTTGCCGTCGGGCACGCCCATCTCGATGGCCAGGCGGGAGTGGTGGGTGAGGTGGCGGAACTCCCCGTGCACCGGGATGAAGAACTCGGGCCGGGCGACGGAGAGGAGGGTGGCCAGCTCGCCCCGGAGGGCGTGCCCGGTGACGTGCACCGGGGCCAGCCCGGCGTGCACGACCTCGGCCCCCCGCCGGTACAGCCCGTCGATGACCTTGTTGACGTCGTACTCGTTGCCGGGGATGGCGTGGGCGCTTATGACGACCACGTCGCCGTCGGCCACCCTCAGCCACTTGTTCTCACCGGCGGCCAGGAGGGCGATGGCCGACATGGGCTCGCCCTGCGAGCCGGTGGAGATCACGCACACCTCCCCGGGCGGCAGGTCGTCGACCCCCTCGATGTCGACGAGGGTCCCGTCCGGTATCTGCAGCAGCCCCATCTCCCGGGCGAGGCTCACGTTCTTGGCCATTGAGCGACCGAGCGTCGCCACCTTGCGGCCGGTGGCCACCGCGGCGTTGGCGATCTGCTGGATGCGGTGGAGATGGCTGGCGAAGCAGGCGGTGATGATGCGCCGCCCCGGGTGGGTGCGGAAGATGTCGAGCAGCACCCGCCCCACCGAGCTCTCGCTGTCCGAGTGGCCGGGCTCCTCGGCGTTGGTCGAATCGGAGAGAAGCAGCCGGATGCCGCGGTCGGTGGCGAGGGCGCCGATCCGGCCGAGATCGGTGACGCGCCCGTCGACCGGGGCCAGGTCGAGCTTGAAGTCGCCCGAGTGGAGGATCACGCCCTGGGGCGTGTGGAAGGCGGTGGCGAACCCGTGGGGGACCGAGTGGGTCACGGGGATGAACTCGCAGTCGAACGGCCCGATCCGTCGGCGCTCGCCGTCCTCCACGGCCACGAAGCTGGTGCGGTCGAGGAGACCGGCCTCCTCGATGCGGTTGCGGGCCAGGCCCAGGGTCAGAGCCGAGCCGTACAGCGGGAACGACAGGTCGCGCAGCAGGAACGACAACCCGCCGACGTGGTCCTCGTGCCCGTGGGTGAGCACGCAGCCTTCGAGGCGGTCGCCGTTCTCCCGGAGCCAGGTGAAGTCGGGAAGGACCAGGTCGACCCCCGGCATCTCGGCGTCGGGGAACATGAGCCCGCAGTCGAGGAGGAGGATGCGGCCGTCCTGCTCGAAGGCCGCGCAGTTCCTGCCGATCTCCCCCAACCCACCGAGAAAGGTGATGCGGACCGGTTCAGCCACTGCGCCCCGGGCCGCCGGCTCCCAGCCCCTCCAACACCTGCCGAGCCCGTTCCTCCAGGCCTTCGGGGGCGGGGCCCAGGGGCAGGCGGCACTGACCGACGGCGTGACCGAGCACCCGCATCATCGCCTTGGCGGGTATGGGGTTGGGCGCGTCGTCGCCGGTCTCGAAGGCGTACGACGGCAGCAGCTGGGCGTTGACCTCGCGGGCCCGCCCCACGTCGCCCTTGAGGTAGGCGGCGATCAGCTCGGCCATGCTGGGCCCGGCCCAGTGGGTGGCCACGCCGATCACCCCGACCCCGCCGATCGAGAGCAGCGGCAGGGTGAGGGCGTCGTCGCCGCTGTAGAGCTCGAAGCCGTCGGGGGCATCGGCCACGAGGCGGGCGGAGCCCGCCGGGCTGCCCGACGCGTCCTTCACGCCGACGACGGTCGGCACGTCCCGGGCGAGGCGCACGAGCACGTCGTGGGCGACCTTGCGCCCGGTGCGCACCGGGATGTCGTAGATGAGGATGGGCAGGTCGGAGGCGCTCGCCACCGAGCGGAAGTGGGCCTCGATGCCCGCCTGCGACGGCCGGTTGTAGTACGGGGCGACGACCAGCGCCCCGGCGACCCCGCAGGCCGACGCCCGCCGGGTGAGCTCGACGGAGTGGCTGGTGTCGTTGCTCCCCGTGCCGGCCACGACGGGTACGGTGACGGCCTCGACCACCGCCCGCCAGAGATCGAGCTTCTCCTCGTCGGTGAGGACCGGTCCCTCGCCCGTCGTCCCTGCCACCACCAGCCCCTCGCTGCCGTGGTCGGACAACCAGCGGGCGACGGATGCGGCGGCATCGAGGTCGAGCGACCCGTCGTCGCCGAACGGCGTCACCATGGCGGTGACCACCGCGCCGAACCTGGCCATGCCCGGCACCCTACCAGCGGCCTGTCGACCGACCCGAGGCCGCGCCGCGCCTACGTTCTGGGCATGGCCCAGCGTGCCGGGACGAGCCGGTCGATCGCGAGGAAGGTCGGCGGCAACCGGCCCCGCGTCGTGGTCGTCGGCGCCGGGTTCGGGGGCGTCGCCACGGCCCGCGCCCTCTCCAAGCTCCCCGTCGAGGTGACCCTCGTCGACCGCCAGAACTACCACGGCTTCTGGCCGCTGCTCTACCAGGTGGCCACCGCCGCCCTCGCCCCCGACGACATCGCCCACAACGTTCGGGGCATCTTCCGCGACCACGCCAACGTCTCCTTCCGCCTGGCGACGGTCACCGACGTGGACCTCGACGGGCGCCTGGTCCACCTCGACACGGGCGGGCCCCTCCCCTACGACTACCTCGTGCTGGCCACCGGCTCGACCAACAACGACTTCGCGGTGCCGGGGGTCGCCGATCATGCCTTCCCGCTGAAGTCCCTGCCCGACGCGGTGGCGCTGCGCAACCACCTCCTCGGGATCTTCGAGGCTGCCCACGACGACCCCCGCCTTGTCGACGCCGGGGCCCTCACCACCGTCGTCGCCGGTGGCGGCCCCACCGGCGTCGAGATGTCCGGGGCGCTGGTGGAGCTGTTCGCCGTGCTCGACGGCGACTTCAGGGGATTGGACGTCGGCCGGGCGCGGGTCGTGCTGGTGGAGATGGCCGACCACCTGCTGCCCGGGTACGCCAAGGCGTCGCAGGCCGAGGCCCTACGGACGCTCCGGTCGCGGCGGGTGGACGTGCGCCTCGGCACCGCCATCGCCGAGGTCCGCGCCGACGGCGTCGTGCTGTCGGACGGCTCGTTCCTGGCCACCCGGACGCTCGTGTGGGCCGCCGGGGTACGGGCCAGCCCGCTGGCCGACCGGCTCGGCTTGACCCAGGCCCGGGGCGGCCGGCTGGTGGTCGAGGAGGACCTGTCCGTGCCCGGCCGGCCCGAGGTGTTCGCCATCGGAGACGTCGCCGCCGCCGGTTCCGGTGCCGGCGCCGACGACAGCGCCTACCCCCAGCTGGCGCCGGTCGCCATGCAGGCCGGGCGCCACGTCGCCCACACCATCGACCGCCGGGCCCACGGCCTCCCGGGACGGCCGTTCCGGTACCGGGACAAGGGCAAGATGGCCACCATCGGCCGCCGCGCCGCGGTGGCCGAGCTCCCCCTGGGCATTCGCTTCGGCGGCACCCCGGGATGGCTGGCCTGGCTCGGGCTCCACCTGGTGTTCCTGGTCGGGTTCCGCAACCGGGCCGCCGTGCTCCTCAGCTGGGCGTGGAACTACTTCACCTGGGACCGCGGCCACCGCGTCATCTTCAGCGTCGACTCGCCCGGCCGCGCCATGGGCGACGGTCGGGAGGACCACTCGGCGGCCTGACCGGTCGCCGACCTGCGACGAGACGCGCCTCGCCGTCTCGCGCCAGCCACTCCGCCGCCAGATACTCGCCGGCGGCCCGGTGCGCCACCGTGTCGACGTGCCAGAACTGGGTCCGCACCTGGTCGGCGGTCACGTCCACGACGAGGTAGCCGTGCTGGTCGAGGTCGAAGTACCGAAAGTGCGGGTTCTGGGTGGCGACGAGACGGCGCAGCGCGGCACGGGCCCCGGGCAGGCGTGGCGCCACCTGCCCGGAGAAGGCGCGGGAGGTCACGCTCGGCGCCACGAACTCCACGCCGACAGCCGGCTCCTCGCCCGCCGGGTCCGTCAGCTCTCCTGCCCACGACGAGTGCAGGTCGCCGCTGAGCACGACGAAGTTGACGATTCCCTCTCCTCTCACGAGCCTGAACAGCGCCTCCCGCTCGCCCGGGTACCCGTCCCATTGGCCCCCGTTGATGCCGGCACCTCCGGCGACGAGCCCGGGGACGAGCCACCGCAGCGGCCGGGGTAGCTCCAGGGCGCGAAGGGGCGCCATCATCACCTGGTTGGCGAGCAGCTGCCAGCGGCCGGCCGAGGACCGCAGCTCGTGCTGCAGCCACCGCCGCTGGTCGGCGCCCAGCATCGACCGGTCGGGCTCCTCGACCGTGAGGACGGTCCGCTTGCCGTCGGCGGGCGGCCGGTCCCGTCCCACGAGCCGGGAGTCGACGACGGCCAGGTGCGCCAGGTCGCCCAGCCGGAACGAGCGGTAGATCCGCTCCGGGTGGTCGTCGTCCCGCAGCCGGACCGGCAGCCACTCCACCCACGCCCGGATCGCCGCGTCGCGCCTCCGCGCCCAGTCGCCGTCCTTCCTCTTGTCGTGGCGGGCGGCGCCGTCCCACCACGCGCCGTCGGCCAGGTCGTGGTCGTCCCAGATCGCGATCACCGGATGGCGCTCGTGCAGCCGCCGGAGGTCCGGGTCGGTCTTGTACTGGGCGTGGCGAGCCCGGTAGTCGGCGAGCGTGCGCAACCGCCGGGGCGGCTCGTGGCTCCGACCGGCCTCGTCCCAGGAGCCGCCGTCCTCGTAGATGTAGTCGCCGAGGTGCAGGACGAGGTCGACGTCACGGTCGGCGAGATGGCGGTAGGCGTTGAAGAAGCCGTGCGGCCAACAGGCGCACGAGACGACGCCGATCCGGACGCGCTCGGTCGGACCGGCCGGCGCGGTGCGGGTGCGTCCGACGGGCGACGCCGTCCCGTCGGCGGTGAACCCGTAGTGGTAGGCCGTCGCCGGCTCGAGCCCCCGGACGTCGACCTTGACGGTGAAGTCGTTCTCGGGCGCCGCCTCGACCTGCCCGGCGGCGACGGGGGCACCGAGGTCGGACGTGGTCGCCACGCGCCATCCGACGCTCGACGGGCGGCCGGAGGGAGGTGACACGCGCGTCCAGATCACGACGCCGTCGGGCAGGGGGTCGCCACTGGCGACGCCGTGGGCGAACACGTCCGGATGGCGATCGCCACGACGTCGGTTGACCGGAGAGGATGGGGACATGCGATTCATGCTGCTGCAGAACTACGGAGGGGTGGAGTCGGACTGCCCCCCGATGACCGAGTGGGCCCCCGAGGACGTCAAGGCGCACCTGGAGTACCAGGAGGCCCTGAACGAGGAGCTCATGGAGCGAGGCGAGCTGGTCGACGCCCAGGCGCTGACCGCGCCGGAGCTGGCCAGGCTGGTGGTCTGGGACGGCACCGGCGCCCCGGTGGTCAGCGACGGCCCGGCCGCCGGTTCGCCGGAGCTGCTGGCCGGCTACCGGATCGTGGACGTCGAGACGCCCGAGCGAGCCATCGAGATCGCCGCCCGCAGCTCGGCGGCGCCCGGACCGAACGGGGTGCCCATCCGCCAGCGCATCGAGGTGCGCGAGGTCATGAGCCTCTCGGACTAGCAGGCGCGGGCGCCGGAGCGGGTTACGTCCCGGTGCCCTGGCCCACCGCCGGCGCGCCGTCCTCTTTGCCGCTCTCGGCGCGGACGGTGATGGCGCCGCCCCGCGGCCCGCCGATGGCGGGCTGGGAACGTCCGAGCTTCCGCTGCACGACGCGGACGGGGTTGAGGCGCCCCTTCGCGTCCTCCACCTTGGCCGCCAACTGCGTCTTCGCCCGGGCGATCACCTTCTTGGGGGCGATGCGATCGGCCAGCCTCTCGAGCGCGGCTGCGAGGTCGGCGCGCGATCGCCTGATGTCCGCCTCGATCGGGGCGGTGTCCACGTTGGTCTCTTTGGCCATCGGGCCCTCCTGGCTCCCTGGGCGAACCGGGCGCCTGCCGCGCCGGGTGCGTACGACTGGTTCATGCCCACTTCACGCCGGACCTACGCCCTCGCCCCCTCCCACGGGATGCGAGCCGCCATCACCGGCGCGGGGACACCGGGGTCGTCGGCGTCGGAGACGAGCAGGAGGTCGATCGAGCCCAGCGCCGGGTTGTACCGAGCGTCGACGCCCTCCAGCTTGATGGTGCTGTCGGCCAGCGGGACCATCCGGTCGATGTTCCCCTCGGGCCCGATCACGCCGACGACGCTCCCCGCGATCTCCCCCTCGACGGGGTCGCCGGTGCCCTCGGCGGCCGCGGTGAAGACCAGGCGCCCGAGGGGATCGGCGGTCACCGAGGCGACGTCGGTGAAGTCCAGCTTCACGTCGAAGGACTGCTCTCCCTTGTCGAGCGGGAGGTAACCGATGTCGTACGAGCGCACCTCCTCCAGCTCGCACTGGTCGATCTTGAGATCGGTGTAGAGGCTCCGCATCACCTCGGTCAGGGAGAGGCGGATCAGCATGTTGGGTGCCGGGTTCCCCTCCTGGTCGAGGCTGTTGCCCCGCTGGGCGAGGACGAGGTGTTGGCCGTGCACGCACAGGCCCTCGACGTTGAGCTCGCCGATGACGACGTGCTTCTCGAGGTACTCGTGCAGCCCCTCCAGCGAAAACTTGGCGGGCAGACCGACGATGTGGCCCTCCTCGTCCAACGAGTAGGCGACGCCGATGGACCTGCGCACACCGCCCCAGCTGACCCCGCCTGACCCGGCCACGAGCAGCAGGCCGTGCGGGAACCGACGCCTCGTCTCGACGCGGACGTCGTCGGCGGGGATCGTGTCGATGCGGTCGGGACGGACGATGGTGAGCGCCTCGAAATCGGCCTTGGCCTCCTTGCGGGCCATGGGGTCGAGGGGCAGCACGTCCGGGATGATCCGCCTGGCCACGCCCGGCCGGAGGATGTCGCGGCTGGCCCCTTCGCGAAGCGCCTCCAGCAGTTGGAACGAGTCGAGCACGAACTCGGCCAGCGCGGCCTGGTCGTCACCCACCGAGTAGAGGCGAGGACCCGACCAGACCACCCCCGAAGCCGCCGACAGGAACGGGACGTCGCCTTCCTCGGGGTTGACGATGCTCAGCGTCCCGAGGGTGATCACCTGCATCCGGTTCAGGGTTGCCTTGGCGGTCATGAGGTCAGCCTTCCCTTTTCGGGGCGACCGCTATGGTTGCCGTCGTGCCCGTCGGCGTCCCCATCGGCCTTTGCTCGGCCATTCTCACCGCCCTCGTCACCGAGATCTACTGCCACCGCTGCCTCGCCCACCGCGCCTTCGGCGTCCATCCCCGCCTGGCCCAACTGCTCGACACCTACTTCCGCGTCATCGTGTGGACCGACCCCAAGGCATGGGCCGCCGTCCACCGGCTGCACCACCGCTACGCCGACACGCCCCACGACCCGCACTCGCCTGTGCAGCGCCGGCCCGTCACCGTCCTGGTCGGCTCCCCCTACCTGTTCGCGATGGCCAGGCGGCGCCTGCCGGCAGACCCCCCGCCGGGCAGGAGGATCGTCGCTCTCCGCTTCATCGTGGTCGCCCTCTTCGTCGGCGCCTTCGGCGTGGTCGAGGTGCTGACGATGCTGGCGGTGCACCTCGTCTGCTACCTCGGGATCATGGGCATGGTGAACACCGTCGGGCACTTGTACGGGCAGAAGCCGCACCCCGACTTCCCGGGGTACGACCTGGCGTGGCTCGCCATCCCGCTCCTGGGCCACGGGTACCACAACTCCCACCACGCCCACCCGGCCGCCGCCCGCACCGGGCCCCTCGATCCGGTCTGGCCGCTGCTCCGACTCCTCGCCGGGCTGCATCTGGTCGAGCTCGAGGAGCGGCGGGGCCATGCGCCCTCCCGAGCGTGCTGCGGGGCGTCGGCATCGCTGGCCGGCGCTCCCTGACCGCCGACGACTCCGCCTACCGTTCGGGGGTGGAACGTGCCCGGCCGAGCCGCCGGAAGCTGCAACTGCTGATCGGGGCCATCGTCGTGCTGGCGATCGCCGGCACCACCGCGACCGCGCTCACCCC
>DATACM010000053.1:0-1514 GCA_036259055.1 Acidimicrobiales bacterium
TCCCCGAGGACGAGCTCCTCGGGTGCGCCGCCCTGCCCCGTCTCCAGCAACAGGCCGTAGCGGAGGACACCGAGCACGAAGGGCACGATCGAGAGCTGGAACCACAGGGGGGCGCCGGCCACGTCGGCCTTCTCGAAGGCCCAGAGGCAGTAGGCGGCGATGGCGACTGACGAGGACACCGAGCGCACGTAGCGAAGGAAGTCGCTCGAGTAGACGTCGAGCGTGGCGCGATGGTCGCCCCGTTCGTCACCCAGGTCGATGTGCTCGGCGTGGCGCTTGCCCGCCACCATGAACAGCGATCCGAAGCCGGCCACGGTGAGGAACCAGCTGGAGATAGGGACGTCGACGGCGACCCCTCCGGCGATGGCACGGAGCAGGAAGCCCGAGGCCACCGCCGCGATGTCGACGACGACGAGGTGCTTGAGCCACAGGCTGTACAGGGGCTGCAGGACTACGTAGGCGGCCAGCACGAGCGTCAGCGGCGGACCGGCGAGCAAGAAGGCACCGACCACGCTCACGAGCAGCAGGCCTGCCCCCACCGCCTTGGCCAGACCCACGCCGACGGACCCGGCGGGGACCGGCCTCCATCGCTTGACGGGGTGCTTGCGGTCGGCGGTGACGTCGAAGGCGTCGTTCAGGAAGTAGGCGCCGCTGGCAGCCATGCAGAAGAGAGCGAAGGTGGCCAGCGCCTTCAGGACGGCGTCGGCCTCGGTGAGGACGCCGGCCGCCCCGGGCGCGGCGAAGACGAGGACGTTCTTCACCCACTGGCGGGGCCGAGCGGTCCGCACCAGCCCCTTGGCCAGCGACTCCCGCCGGGTGACGTCGAGCGGCCCGCCCGGCGGTGCCTCTTCCCCCGCGACGGGCTCGCCCGTGAGGACCTCCGGCCTCCTCATGTCCTGCTCGTTCGCAGCCAAGGTTCTCTCTCCCGACCGGTCACGAACTGTACCGTCGGGCCCGCCGGCGCCTGTTCATCCACACCGCTCGGTCCCCCGCGAAGGCGAGCAGCTCACGATCACCGCGGCTGTCGCCGTACGCCACCACCGTGCAAGCGTCCTCGCCCAGCCACTCCTCGAGGCGGCGGACCTTCTCCGGTCCCCGGCAGTTGCGCCCCACCAACCTCCCGGTGAGCCGACCGTCCGGGCCCACCTCCAGGCGCGTCCCCAAGGCGGCGGCGAAGCCCAGCCGGCGCGCCACCGGAGCTACGTAGAGCTCCGGCGAGGCGGACACCAGGACCAGCTCGTGCCCGGCCGCCCGGTGGAACTCGATCCGCTCGAGCGTCTCCCGGCGCAGGCCGTGGCCGACCACGTGGTCGGCGAAGGACTCGGCCTCCGCCTCGAGAGCGGCCACCGGCTGACCGGCGAGGAGCCGGCGCAGCAGCTCCTCTTTGGCTTCGTCCCTCGATCCCGCGCCGGCCATCGACCGGGTGATGCGGACGGACAGGGCGAGGAGGGCGCGGGCGGTGCGGATGCTGCCTGCCGAACGCCGGAGGAACGGGATGAGGGTGTCGCTGCGGG
>DATACM010000054.1:0-2438 GCA_036259055.1 Acidimicrobiales bacterium
CTCGACGACTTCGTGGCCCGCATGCAGACGGCGTTCGAGGAGACCCGCCACGCCACCCCGCCCGACCCCAACGTGGCCCGCATCATCACCCCGCCGCTCGACGACGTCCCGCCGCTGGCCACCGGAGTCGAGCCGGGCACGCTCGACCGGGTGGCGCGCACGCTGCACCGCCCGCCGCCGGGGTTCACCGTCCACCCCAAGCTGGCCAAGCAGATGGAGGCGCGCAGCCGCCTGTGGTCGGACGGGCAGGTCGACTGGCCCCTGGCCGAGGCCCTCGCCTTCGGCTCGCTGCTGCTCGAGGGGACGGACATCCGGCTCTCGGGCCAGGACTCCCGCCGGGGCACGTTCTCCCAGCGCCACTCGGTGCTGGTCGACTACGAGACGGGGGCCGAGTGGACCCCGCTGGCGTCGCTCGAGGGGGCGCGGGGGAAGTTCTGGGTCTTCGACTCCATGCTGTCGGAGTACGCCGCCCTTGGGTTCGAGTACGGGTACTCGGTCGTGCACAAGGACGCCCTGGTGGCGTGGGAGGCCCAGTTCGGCGACTTCGTCAACGGCGCCCAGGTCGTCGTCGACCAGTTCATCGCCGCCGCCGAGGCCAAGTGGGGGCAGACGTCGGGCCTGGTGCTGCTCCTGCCCCACGGCTACGAGGGCCAGGGCCCGGAGCACTCGTCGGCCCGGCTCGAGCGCTTCCTCACCCTGTGCGCGGGCGACAACCTGTGCGTGGCCAACCCCACCACCGCCGCCCAGTACTTTCACATCCTCCGCCGCCAGGTGCGCCGTCACCTGCGCAAGCCCCTCGTGCTCCTGACCCCCAAGTCGCTGCTGCGGGCGCGCGTCGCCCGGTCGGCGGTGGACGAGCTCGTCGGCGGCTCGTTCCGGGAGGTCCTGGTCGACCCGGTGCCCGCCGGGGCCGCGGCCGACGGCCGGGAGCCGCGACGGCTGATCATGGCCCAGGGCAAGATCGTCTACGACGCCCTCGCCGGCCGGGAGGAGCGGGGCGTGCCCGTGCCCGTCGTGCGGGTCGAGCAGCTCTTCCCGTGGCCCGCCGACCAGATCGCCGAGGCGGTCGCCCGCTACCCGTCGGTGCGGGAGGTCTTCTGGCTCCAGGAGGAGCCGGAGAACATGGGCGCCTGGCCGTTCGCCCACGAGCGCCTCCACCACCGCCTGCCTCCCGGTGTCGAACTGCGGCTGGTGAGCCGGCCCCCGTCCGCCAGCCCCGCCACCGGGAGCCAGACCGTCCACCAGCACGAGCAGGAGCAACTGGTCGAGCGCGTCCTCGCCGGGCTCTAGCGCCCGTCCCATCGCCGCTCCGCGCCGCGCGGAATGATTGACTGAACCGGAATGCCACGTCGCCCCGTCGTCGTCGACGGCTCGAACCTCGCCACCGAGGGCCGCTCGATGCCGAGCCTGGCCCAGCTCGACGAGGCGGTGCGCGCCTGGCTGGCGGAGAACCCCGACGACGAGGTCATCGTCGTCGTCGACGCGTCGTTCGGGTACCGCATCCCCGAATCGGAGCAGAAGATGTTCGAGGAGGCGGAGGAGGCGGGGGAGCTGGTGTCCCCGCCGGCCGGGGCGGTGGGCCGGGGGGACGGGTTCCTCCTGCGCATCGCCGACCGGGTCGACGCCGCCGTGCTGTCCAACGACTCGTTCCAGGAGTTCCACGGCGACTACCCGTGGCTCTTCGACAGCGGGCGGCTGCTCGGCGGCAAGCCGGTGCCCGGCGTGGGGTGGATCTTCACCCCGCGGACGCCGGTGCGGGGCCCCAAGAGCCGCATGGCCGTGCGCGACGCCAAGCGGGCCAAGAAGTCGCCCCGCAGCGAGCCCGTGGTCGAGGCCATCGCCGAGGCCACCGCCGAGGCCCTCGAGCCGTCCCAGGCCTCGGGGGGCCGCCGGGGCCGGCGGCGGGGGAGGGCGCCGTCGCGCCACGAGGCGGTCAACGAGCCGCTGCCCTTCATCACCTTCATCGCCGAGCATCCGCTGGGCACCGAGGTCGAGGGCGAGGTGGAGAGCTTCACGTCCCACGGGGCGTTCGTGCTGGCCGACGGCGCCCGTTGCTACGTGCCGGTGAGCGGCCTGGGCGATCCCCCGCCCCGCACGGCCAAGGCCGCGCTCAAGCGGGGGGAGACCCGCCGGTTCGTCGTCCAGGCCCTCGACCCGCCCCGGCGGGGGATCGAGCTGGCCCTGCCGGGGCTCGCGCGCGTCGCCGGGGCGCCGACCGACGAGACGGTGGAGGCGGAGATCGCCGGCGCCAGGACGGCGTCGTCGCCGCCCGACGGCGAGGTGCCCCGCCGTCGCCGCCGGGGCCGCCGGGGCACGCCGGTCGACGACGGCCAGGCGCAGGCGCCGGAGCCGGCGCCCCCCGAACCGGGCCCGACCGAACCTGCCATGGAGGGGTCGGTCGCAGAGCGTTCGCCGGAGTCGGCGGTGGAGGAGGCGCC
>DATACM010000055.1:0-8322 GCA_036259055.1 Acidimicrobiales bacterium
GTCCGAGAGCAGGCGCACCGCCGTGGGAAGGCGGCTCCAGTGCTCCTCGAAGCGCTCGGACGCGGCGGCCAGATCGGCCTTGCCGGCGTCGGTTCGCCCGCCCTCCCGCATCACCTCCGCCATCAACGCCTTGCCACCGTCCGGGGGCTCTTCGTCCGCCAACCCCAGGACGTCGTGGTCGTCGCCGCGCCACACCTGCTTCGGGCCGGGCCAGGTGACCTTCCCCTCCGAGGTCTTGCGCACGGGCCGACCGTCGAACGCCACCAGCTTGTACACGCTGTCGAGCACCGGGGCATCCGACGAGACGGCGAGGGAAGACCCGACGCCGAAGCCGTCGATCGGCGCCCCGGCGTCG
Source organism: Acidimicrobiales bacterium (assembly GCA_036259055.1). Lineage (GTDB taxonomy): Bacteria > Actinomycetota > Acidimicrobiia > Acidimicrobiales > AC-14 > DASZJY01. The sequence goes on from DATACM010000055.1 coordinate 356, forward strand.
AGCAGGCGCTCGATGGCGTGCTCGTCGATGCCGCCGCTGGCCAGGATCTGCATCTCGGTGAAGCCGGCGTCGTCGAGCTGGCGGCGAGCGTCGCGAGCCAGGGCGAGCAGGTCGCCGGAGTCCAACCGCACCCCGCGCACCTCCAGACCGCGGGCCCGGCACTCCCTCGCCACCTCGACCGCTCTGGCCACGCCGCGCGGCGTGTCGAAGGTGTCGACCAGGAACACGGTCGCCGAGCCGAAGTGCCGGGCGAACACCCGGAACGCCTCCGCCTCGTCTTCGTACGCCTGGACGAACGAGTGGGCCATGGTCCCGGTCGTGCGGACGCCGAAGCGATGGCCTCCCGCCACGTTGGACGTGCCCCCCAGCCCGCAGATGCGCACGGCCCGGGCGACGGCCATGCCTGCGTCGACGCCTTGCGCCCGCCGGAACCCGAAGTCGATGACCGGGCGCCCGGCGGCGGCGTGGCGGTAGCGCGCCGCCTTGGACGCCAGCGTGGTTCCCGTCGTCACCTGGTTGAGAACGAACGTCTCGGCCAGCTGGGCCTGGCCGATGGGCGCGTCGACCTCGAGGAGGGGCTCGTCGGCGAAGACGATGGCGCCTTCGCCCACGGCCCGCACCGTCCCGGTGAAGCGCAGCTGCGCGAGGTAGTCGAGGAACGGCTGGTCGAACAGGCCCAGGCGGTCGAGCACGGCCAGGTCGTCGTCGTCGAAGTGCAGGCTCTCCAGATGGTCGAGCACCGGCTCGAGGCCGGCGGCCACGAGATAGCCACGCTGCGGCGGCAGCGAGCGCACGAAGAGGCTGAAGGTGGCGGGGCGCTCGGCGATGCCCTCGGCCAGGTAGGCCGCGACCATGGTCAGCTCGTAGAGGTCGGTCAACAGCGCGTTCGAGGCCACGAACAGAGACTCTCCACGAATCGAGTCGACCCGGCGACGCCCGCCGGAAGCGCCCAGCTGCTCTAGCGCAGCCCGGTCAACGACGAGTCACCGCTCGGTGCTGCACTTGGCCGATGAACTCGTCGTGATCCATCGCTGGACCTCCTGTCGACGTCCATCTGAGACGGTTCGTACCCGCCGCCGCAGGTGGACAACCGCGGGGCGGCAGCCCGTTCGGTGCGCTTGCGCACCCTGTGGCGCGTCGGTACAACCGGGCCGAGACGCAGGAAGGAGACGGCCGTGGCAGGTGGACCGATCCGCGCCCACTCGACCGACACGTCCACGAAGAAGTGGGCGGGCCCCCGGATGGAGACGAAGCTCGGCGACGAGCCCGCCAAGGTCCTGAGGAAGGCGTACGCGTGGGTGGACCCCGAAGGCGATCCGGACGCCAAGGCTTCGTACAAGTTCATCCATCACGAGGTCGAGAAGAGCGGTGAGGTCGGCCCCGCCAACGTCAAGGCGTGCACGAGTGGCATCGGCATCCTCAACGGCGCCCGCGGCGGAGCCAAGCTTCCGGCCGCGCACCGGAAAGGGGTCTACAACCACTTGGCGAAGCATCTGCGAGACGCTGGAGAGGATCCCGCACCGCTGAAGTGACGAGGGCGGTCGGCGGCTTGGGGCCGCATGGGCTTGCGCTCGCGTTCACAAGCGGCTAGAAACTCCGGCGCCCGCAATCATTGCCGCGGGCCTGCGGCCTCGTCCCCGGCCGCCTCGACGTGCCTCTCCTCGATCACCACGAGGGAGAGCCGCGACCCGGGCTCGAGCGGGACTGGCCGATCTGGACGTCCCCGCCGCAGCATCGCCGCGGCCGTAACCCACCTGTTCGCCACAAGATCGGAGCCACCCATGAAGAAAGCCCTCTGTTTCACCGCGTTCTCGGCCGGAGCCGTGCTGGCTGGTGCCGGCGTCGCCTCCGCCCAGGAGGCGCTCCCCGCGTCTGGCCAAGCCGCGCCGCGCCCGCACACCGTCGCGGCCGGCGAGAGCCTCTCGAGGATCTCCCAGGCCGAGCTAGGAGCAGCCGACCGCTGGGTCGAGATCTTCGCCCTCAACCGCGACATCCTCGCCGACCCGGACGAGATCGAGGTCGGTCAGGTCCTCGACATCCCTTCGGTACCCGTGGCCGTCGCCCCCGACCTGCTGGCCGGCCTGGCGCCGCCGCCGGCACCAGCGCCGCCACCGCCACCGGTACCAGCGCCGGCGGCGCGGCGTCCGTCCGCGGGCACCGCTCGCCACCAGGCGACGAGCACCGGCGCAGTGCGCTCGAACCGTCGCGGTGGGACGCTGGCCGCCATCCGGGCCTGTGAGTCCGGCGGCAACTACGGGGCGGTGAGCGCGGACGGCAGGTACCGCGGCGCCTACCAGTTCGACCGCCAGACATGGCAATCGGTGGGCGGGAGCGGCGATCCGGCGGCCGCGCCGCCCGCGGAGCAGGACGCCCGGGCCGGGCAGCTGCGGAGCCAGCGGGGCTCAAACCCCTGGCCGAACTGCGGCTGAGCGGTCCCTGGCCGATCCGGCCCGGCCGGGACGGTAGCTTCGCGTCCACCACGTTCGACGTCGGATGTGAGCTCGAGCGCTCGGCCGACCGGGAAGTGGTGTTCCCGCCCGGTCTTCGAAGGTGCAGGAGGGGGATGCATGCAAGCGGCGCGCGGGCTCGGCGGCGTCGAGCAGGCGCACGACGGCGACACCGCCCACTCGCCGCACGTCTCAGTCGATGGGGCTGCCACCCCGGGGACAGGCGGGTTCGACCCCGCTCGGACAGGGGCCGTCGTCATCGATTGGGACACCGCGCCGCTCGACGTCGACGGGCTGGGCGCCCGCCTACGCCAGCTGAGCACGCTCGGTGTGCACGCCGTCTTGACGGGGCCGGGCGGCGAAGGGGTGGCGGCGCAACTCCTGGGCCTTCGGACCCACGGACCGGGCCGCCTGTTCTTCCTGTCGGGTGATCCCTCGCAGTTGGTGGAGCTCGGCCCAGATGGCTCGAGGGCCGGTCGCCGGACGAGGCAGCCGGCGACCGACGTTCCCGACGAGCTCGTCGCCTGGGCCCGTGAGTGGCTCCTCGACCCCGACGACCCCTCGGTGGCCGTGCTCGTCTCGGCGGCCGGCGGGTCCGTCGCGTCCACCCTGGCCTTCCTCGACGAGGTCGTCACCGCCCACCACGGGTTCCCGGTGGAGGTCGAGGACCCGGCCTGGCGGCTGGAGGTGGAGGGTTTCGACCGCCTCCGGGAGCGGGAGGTCGAGTCGTGGCTGTCGGTGGCCAACGGTCGTACCGGGACTCGAGGTTCGCTCGAGGAGGGCAGCCCCGGGTCGTCCCCGGCAACCTACGCGGCGGGCGTCTTCGGCCACGTGGCCGGAGAGCTCCCCGGCCCGGAGCTGATCCCCGGTCCGGAGTGGACGCACCTGCGCCCCCGGGTCGCCGGTCAGCCCGTGGACCTGGCCGACGGTGAGACCATCGAGCACCGCCGCACGCTCGACCTGCGCCAGGGGATCCTCTTCCGCCGTTGGCGGCAGCGGCTTCCCTCGGGTGAGGAGTGGAGCTTCCGCTCCGCCCGGTTCGCGTCACTCGCCGAACGGGACATCCTCGCCCTCGAGGCCGAGGCCACGACCGACGCCCTGGCGGTGTCCCTGGGCGACGGCCTTCCGGCAGCGCGTCCCGACGCCGCGGTGGCTTCGGTGGTGAGGCGAGGCGGCGACGGCCGGGAGGTCGTCACCGTGTCGGGGAAGGATGGGCAGTCCGCCTCGTACGCGGTGTCCACCCACGAGGCGCGGGGAAGGCTCGAGCGCCTGGTGGCCGTGCACCGCGGCTGGGGCGACGACCCCGCGGTCGACGCGTCGCATCGGCTCGCCAGGGCGGAGGTCGCGGGGCTGCCCGCCCTGCGGGCGCGCCACCGCCTCGAGTGGCGCCGGCGCTGGTCCGACGCCGACGTCACCCTCCCCGGTGACGTCGCCCTGCAGCGGGCGGTGCGGTTCGCCCTCGCCCACCTGATCTCGTCGGGTGACCCCGAGGCCGACGTGGCATCGATCGGCGCCCGGGGCCTCACCGGCCCCGGTTACAAGGGTCACGTCTTCTGGGACACCGAGGTCTTCGTCCTCCCCTTCTTCATCTGGACCCATCCGCCCACCGCTCGGGCCCTTCTCTCGTACCGGCACCGGACGCTGCCGGCGGCGAGGGCGAAGGCGGCCGACCTGGGCTACTCGGGGGCGCTCTACGCCTGGGAGTCGGCCGACACGGGCGCCGAGGTGGCGCCGCTCTTCGCCCGGGCCTTCGACGGGACTCGAGTCGAGATCCTCACCGGGCTCCGGGAACATCACATCTCCGCCGACGTGGCGTGGGGCACCTGGCAGTACTGGCAGGTGACCCACGACGAGGCGTTCCTCGTCGAGAAGGGGGCGGAGATGATCCTCGAGACGGCGAGGTTCTGGGCGTCACGGGCGCAGCGAGGCGACGACGGCCGCTTCCACATCGACCGCGTCATCGGGCCCGACGAGTACCACGAGGATGCGGACGACAGCGCCTTCACCAACGTCCTCGCCCGCTGGAACCTGGCCACCGCGGCGAGGGTGTGCGACCTGGTGCCGCGCCTCGACCGCTCCGGCTGGCAGCGGCTGCAGGCCCGGCTCCACCTGCGCACGCCCGAGCTCCGCTGGTGGGCCGAGGTGGGCGAGGGCCTCGTCGACGGCTTCGACCGCGAATCTCTGCTCTACGAGCAGTTTGCCGGCTTCTTCGCCTTGGAGGACGTGCGTGCCGTCGACGTCGCTCCCCGGCCGTTCACCGCCGACACCATCCTCGGCGCCCACCGGGTCCAGGGGGCGCAGGTGGTCAAGCAGGCCGACGTCCTCATGCTCGCCCACATGCTTCCCGAGCTGGTGCCGGCCGAGGTCCTCGAAGCCAACTACCGGTACTACGAGCCCAGGACCTCGCACGGCAGCTCGCTGTCGCCCCCGGTGCACGCGGCGGTGGCCGCCCGGGTGGGTGCCCTCGCCGATGCCGATCACTACTTCCGGATGGCTGCTGCCATCGATCTCGACGACCGCATGGGGAACTCGGCGCTGGGTGTCCACCTGGCGACGATGGGCGGCCTGTGGCAGGCCGCCGCCTTGGGGTTCGGCGGTGTGCGCGCCGACGGCGACGCCCTGCGGATCGATCCCCGCATCCCGCCGTCGTGGGAGGGCCTCGGCTTCTCGGTGCGCTGGCGGGGAACCCGGGTGGGCGTGCAGGTCGGCCCCACCTCGCTGCGCGTCGACGTCGACGGGCCGCTCATCCTGGGCGTGGGGAGCGAGGCTGCCCGTCCAGTGGAGGCGGGCGGCTTCCTCGCCCGCCGTCAGGGCTCCGGGTGGTCGCCGCTCGAAAGGGTCGAGGGGGGTCGGTGAGAGCGGTGGTGGTGCCTCCGGCCGCGTTGGCCGTCCTTCCGGTGGGAGACCAGGGGGAGAAGTGACACGGCCCGACGCCAACGACGCCACCGCGCCCGAAGCCGAGGCCGGGCGCGACGCAGTCGGGCACCGGGTCTCCATCCGGGCCCGGGAGCTCGCCCGGCGCGGACAGGCGGCCCTCGAGCCCACGCCGACGATCGACCAGTTCCGGAACCTGAGCGACGGTGAGCGGCGCCAGGTCCGCAAGCGCCTGCGAGTCGAGCTGTACGCCCTCGCCGCCATGATGGCCGACGGCACCATACGGCGGGCGTTGGAGCAGCGGCCCTCGTACCCGCCCTACGGGCTGGTGCGCTCGATGCACTCCCAGATGCGCCTGATCCTGGCGTCCCCCGGGCCGGTGGAGGAAGGCGCCATCGAGACCTTCCGGGACCTCGGAGCGGCGTACGTGGACACGACCGTCTTCCACCTCGACCAGTACGTCAAGGAGCACCGGTCGGTCGAGGCGGTCTGGCTCCTCGACCGCCTCGAGCACCTGCTCAACCTGTACCGGCTGGGGGAGCCCGCCCTTCACGCCCGGATGCGCGACGGCTTCAGCTTCCTCTACGGGGGGCTCCACTTCGGCACGAGCGTGTCGGTGCAGCTGGCGGAGGTGATGGCGAGGGTGCTCGAGCCGACCTCGCTCAGCGCCGAGGAGAAGACGGAGGTCCTGGTTCGCAGCAGCCGGCCGGCATTCCATCTGGCCGCGCTCAACGTCGCCCACGTCGTCCCCGCCCACCAGCACCTGTTCCCCGGGTCGGGGCCGGGAGGGCCGTGGATGGACCCTGACCGCTTCGCCGTCCAGGAGGTCGACGGGCGCCCGTGGAGGATCGGGTTGGCGGACGAGGAGTTCCCGGGGCTCGACGAGATCCCCACCGAATACCCCACCCACGGCTGCCCCGCCCGCGTGGTGGTGACCGGCTCGACGTCGGCCATCGGGATGCTGTGGACGTGGTGCGCCGAGCTCGCCCGCGACGTCGGCCTCCTCGGCCCGGTGGCCGGCGCCGCCGGCCGCGCCGGCGAGGTCGGCGCCGAGGCGGACCGCGACCGGACCGGTTAGCGCGGCGACGCCGTCAGCTCGCGCCCGAGCCGCCGGTCTCGGTCTTCTCCGCCCAGTCCTCGACGTCCTCGGGCGGCGGATCGCCCCCCTCTTCTCCTACACCGCTGTCGTCTCGGGCCCCGGCGTGTACGCCGTGGGCCGCAGGTGTCTCGTCCTCCGGATCGCTCATGAGGCCTCCCGTCTCTCGTGCTCCGCACAACCTCAGGCGGCCTGGCGCCGGACCGCCTCGGCCACCCAGTCGACCAGGGCGTCGATCGGGAGGGCGCCCACCCGGCGGTCGACCACGGCCCCCCGGTGCAGGACGACGAGGGTGGGGATGCTCTGGGCGCCGAACCGGCCGGCCACGCCCGGAGCGTGGTCGACGTTCACCTTCACGACCTTGAGCCGACCGGCGAGCGTCCGGGCCGCCCGCTCGACGCCCGGTGCGATCATGTGGCACGGGCCGCACCACGGCGCCCACAGGTCGACCAGGACGGGCAGCGGCGAGCGGGCGGCGACCTCGTCGAAGTCGGCGTCGCCCGCCTCGACCAGCCAGGGCAGGGCGGCGTGGCAGGCGGCGCAGCGTGGAGCTCCGGACGCGGCGGGGGGGACACGGTTCTTCTTGCCACAGCTCGGGCAGGCGACGACGGTCGCCACGGTCGCGCGCTCCTCCCTAGCCGTGCCGCTCGAGGGTCTCGCCCATCAGCCAGAGCATGGGTGGCCACAGGCCGACGAAGAGGGCCCGGCGCTCGGCGTTGCCGCGCTCTTCCTGGTCGACGGTCTTGGCCCGGATCCAGAGACCGATGCACAGACCGACGCTGCCGAGGGACAGGGCGTGGAGGTGCGATCCTCGGAGTCCGGAGCGGTGCAGCAGCGCCGTTACCATCTCGTCAACCTACAACCGTGCCCCGCCGAACCCCACGCACCGGACGCATCGTCGCCACCGCCCTCTGGCCCTTCGGGATCGGCCTGACGTCGTGGCACTACATGTGGCGGACCACGCCGTTGCACCGCCGCGAGCACACCGGTTCCCCCGACCACGATGCCGCCCCGTCGCTCCCGCCCGACGTCTCCCACGCCGGCGTGCAGGGGCCCGAGGACGGGGTCGGCCCCCTCTTCCACCGGTGTTACCGCGCCCGGATCGTGGGGCCCGAGCTCTCGGCCGCCGAGGTGATGGGCGCCATCGAGGCCGACCTCAACCGGGTGGCGCCGACGGAGTTCGCCCGGTGCACCAAGGTCGAGGGCGAGAAGGGCCGCCTCCAGGTCGGCGACGAGTTCGTCGTGCGCATGCCCGGACCATGGAACGGGCCGGTGCGCGTCGTCGCCACCACGACCACGTCGTTCCGCCTGGCCACCCTGAGACACCACCTCGAAGCCGGCCAGATCGAGTTCCGCGCCGCCGATCGCGACGGGGGCCTGGTCGTGAGCGTCGAGTCGTGGGCGCGCAGCGGCGACCGGCTCTCCAGGCTCCTCTACCAGAACCTGCGCATGGCCAAGGGCGACAGACCTCCCTGGCGCCCGGCATGAGGTACGGGTGCGGTAGCGGCGCCGGAGCACCAAGCCGAAGCGCCCGCAGCGTTCGCTGCGGG
>DATACM010000056.1:0-2116 GCA_036259055.1 Acidimicrobiales bacterium
CGCGGTTCCCGAACCATGATGGAGCGGGAGGAGTTCGAATGGATGTCCTGGAGCTCGTGCGCCGGGCACGGCGAAGCCGCCGGCCAAGACCCGAACGAGGCAACCGCCCGACCCGAAGTGGTCGTCGAGGGGTATCAGCAGTGAGGGCTGCCGCCGCCGGTTCAGACCGCGGGGGACGCTGGTGCAACGCTGCTCTCGTTCCTCCAGGGCACCCACGAGGCGGCGCCGTGAGCGACGCCGCGTGCTCTCGACCGGGCCGAGGTTGCCTTACTGGAACCACCGGCCGCCATGCCGCCACCCAAAGGAGCGCCGCCCATGACTGACACCTGTGCCCACATGAACACGGTCGCCGACGTGACACCGTCGAGCGACGGCTGTGAAGACTGCCTCCGGGTCGGGAGCCGCTGGGTGCACCTCCGTATCTGCATGACCTGCGGCCACGTCGGTTGCTGCGACAGCTCCCCGAACCGTCACGCCACCCGCCACTGGCACGAGCGGGACCACCCTCTCGTCCGGTCCTACGAGCCAGGGGAGAACTGGTGGTGGTGCTATCCGGAGGCGCTGTTCTTCGAGGTCGACGACGCCATGCCCGCGCCGTCCCATCCCTGACTGCGACTGTGGTTTGCAACCGGCGGTCTCACTGAGCCGTGCAGACGGCTTGACACGGGACCGGGTTCGGAGTCGTCAGGCGCCGGGGGGCCGGTAGTGGACTTGGCCAGCCTTGCGCAGGGCGTCCATCGTTTCTTCGACGGTCAAGAGCACTGTCGTCTCGAGGGAGCTGAGCGCACCGCCGCTACTGATGGCCAGCGCAACCGCGGCCATGGAGACGTTGTCGGGAGCCTCCCATAGCGTGTAGCCGTCGTATGTGCCGAACGCGTACCAGAACCCGTGGAGCTTCCCGCCGACCGACTCGATGTACGACTGGGCGGCATCTCGCCGGTCCTCAGGGTTGCCGATCAGCCGAGCCCAAGTCTCCGGCGTGTAGCTGAACCTCGATAGATAGAGCGCCATCGTCTCTCCTCTCGTTGGCGACGGCGGGACTCGTCGCTGGGCGTCGAAGTATGCCCTTGACGGGCCCGTAGTGACCGATGTGTGCAGAATCGGCGCGGGCGGCACGGTCCCGGGCGACGGTCACGTCGAATGCGAAGAGCTGCCTCAGTTGGCCTGCGGCGCAGGACAAGACCGTCGCCGCCGAGGCCCGGCCCGCCGATGAGTTCTGGCCCGGAGCGACGTCAAAGAGACGTGACCACGACAGTCGATCTCGGACCGGCTGCACGTCGGATGGCCCGCCTGGTCGAGGGCACGCCTGACGACGCCCTCGACTGGCCCACGCCGTGCGCCGACTACGCCGTCGCCGACCTGCTCGACCACATCTCCGGCGCGACCCTCGCCTTCGAGGCGGCGGCGAGGAAGCAGCCTCTCGAGGGGGGACCGTCGGGGAACGGCGCCAACCTGGCCCCCGACTGGCGCGCCAGCATCCCCCGGCAGTTGGCGGAGCTGGCTGACGCGTGGCGGGACCCTGCTGCCTGGCGGGGCACCACCGCGGCGGGCGGCGTCGAGCTTCCCGGCGAGGTGGCGGGCGTCGTCGCCCTCGACGAGCTGGTCATCCACGGCTGGGACCTGGCCAAGGCGACTGGACAGCCCGCCGACTACGTCGGCCCCGGCCTGGACACCGTCCTCGAGATGGTCCGGCAGTTCCGGATGGGCGGCATCGAGGGGCTGTTCGGCCCCGAAGTGCCCGTATCGGCGGATGCCCCGCTGCTGGACCGCATCCTGGGCCTCGCCGGCCGAGATCCCCGCTGGCAACCGCCGAGGTCGTTGCCGACATCTCGCCTACGGGTCGGCGTCGACGAGTGACGACGAGCGAGACATCAGGGACTCACGAGCACCACTCCTTCCTGACAAGGGCTGAGGACGACGACCGCCCCCCTCGCCTGGCGACTGAGATGATGGGGCGATGGCCGACCGAGGCCCGCCCACGTGCCCGCATGGCCTGACGACGACCACCTGCCTCATCTGCGAGACGCTGACGCCGAGCCGGTCGGGGAGCGCTGTTCCCGACGACGACCGACGGCCGACCCGGCGGCTGCGATCGCTGGCCGTCGGCCCCACGTTG
>DATACM010000057.1:0-2483 GCA_036259055.1 Acidimicrobiales bacterium
CCGGCGAGGGGATCGCCCAGGCTCTGCTCACCGGGCGCCTGGCCGCCCTCGCGATCCGGGCGGCGGGGCCGCACCGCCCGGACGTGGCCGCCGATCGGTACCAGGCGGCTGTGGCCGACGCCCTCTTCGCCGACCACCGGCTGGCCACCGTGCTGAGCCGGGCCCTCGCCCATCGCAAGGGCGCCCGCACCGCCATCCGCGCCGCCGGGGCGACGGGCTGGACCCGCCGCAACTTCGCCCGCTGGCTGTTCGAGGACTACCCCCGCGCCGTCGAGGCCACCCCTCGCCGCTGGCACCGAGGGATGTTCACCGGCCCGGGGGCGTACCGGAGCTGAGCTCTTCACGGCGCATTGGGTCAGGAAAACCGCGCAAATCCGCGCTCTGAGCGCTCCAGAAGCCGACCCCATCGCGAGACAGCGTCAACGCTCGAGCGCACACCGCCTTTCTGGGTACGCCAAATGGCCCATTTCCCGTGGGCGGACTCAAGCGGTCGTCGCAAGAAGCCCGGCGAGTCGCTCCGATGGTTTCATGAAACCGAGCCGCTTGCGAGGACGGTTGTTGAGGCTGCGGGCGAAGGTGTCCAGCTCGGCCTCGGTGTGTAGGGAGAGGTCGGTCCCCTTGGGCATGTACTGGCGCAACAAGCCGTTGGTGTTCTCGTTCGAGGGCCGCTGCCAGGGGCTGTGGGGATCACAGAAGTAGACCTGGATGCCGGTGTCGATGCTGAAGGCGGCGTGACGAGCCATCTCCTTGCCTTGGTCCCAGGTGATGGTCCGGAAGAGCTCGCCGGGAAGCTTGGCCACGGCCCGGCGCATGGCGGCGTCGACCCGCTCAGCCTCCCGTCCCTCGGGAAGGTGCAGCAGCAGGACGTAGCCGGTGGTTCGCTCCACCAGGGTCCCCACGGCCGAGCCTCCGTTCTTGCCGATGATGAGATCGCCCTCCCAGTGCCCAGGCACGGCCCGGTCCTCGACGTCAGGGGGACGGTCGCTGATCATCACCATGTCGCAGATGCGCCCCCGGGTCTCCACCCGGTCCCGGGGCCGGCGCTGGGCCCGGCCGCTGCGCAGACAACGAGCCAGCTCTCGGGCGAGCTGCCCCCGGCCCTGGACGAAGATGGACTGGTAGATCGTCTCGTGCGACACCCGCATCATCGGATCGTGAGGGAACTCGATGGGCAAGCGGCGGGCGATCTCCTCGGGGGACCACCACTGCTCCAGCCACTCCTCGACCTGGGCGGCCAGGCGGGGGCAGGTGGCCAGCTTGGTGGTCTTGGGGCGTCGGGCGCTCTGGTAGGCGGCATCGTGACCCCGCCACGCCCGGTAGGCCTCCCGCCCACCGTTGGCCTTCACCTCACGGGACACCGTGGAGGTCGCTCGTCCGAGCTGGCGGGCGATGGCCGTGAAGGTCTCGCCCCGCCCCAAGCCCAGGCTGATCTCCTCCCGCTCCCGCAGCGACAGCCGGGCCGGGCCCGGACACCACCGGATGCGGCGCCTCTCGCGCTTGCCCACCGTCACCGCCACCCGCTTCACGGTCCGCAACGAACAGCCGATCTCCCTGGCGACTTCGGCGACGGTCACGCCATCGCGCCTGAGCTTCCGCACCAGCCGCCGCTGCTCGTCAGTTAGATGAGCTCCCACCTCGCAACCTCCCGATTCGAGTCAACGCAGGGTCGTTGACTCGCCGGGTCGTTGCGCGGATCCCTTGAGTCCGCCCGTGACTTTCCTGACCCAATGTGGCGGTAGGGTCGGCGGCATGGCCGACACGGCCGACACCGTCGACGGCGGCGTCGTCGCCCCGGCGCTCGAACTCGAGGGTTGCCGGGTGCTGGTGGGGACCTGCTCGTGGACGGACAGCACGCTGGTCAAGGAGACCGACTGGTACCCGCGCCGCTCGATGACGGCCGCCGAGCGCCTCGCCTACTACGCCAGCCGGTTCCCGCTGGTGGAGGTCGACAGCACCTACTACTTCCCGCCCACGCCGGAGCTGGCCGGCTCCTGGGTCGAGCGGACCCCCGACGGGTTCACCATGAACGTCAAGGCCTGGTCGCTGCTCACCGGGCACCCCACCTTCCCGGACTCGCTGTGGCCCGATCTGCGCGAAGAGGTCGCCCCCGAGCACCGGGACAAGCGCCGCCTGTACGTGAAGCACCTCTCGCCCGACGCCCTCGAGGAGTGCTGGGAGCGGTTCCGTCACTCGCTCATGCCCCTGCACTCGTCCGGCAAGCTCGGGGCCGTCCTCCTGCAGTACCCCCGTTGGTTCGGGCCCAAGGAGGCCAACCGCGACCAGCTCCGCGAGGCCGCCCGTCGCCTCGGCGACTTCCAGCTGTGCGTGGAGTTCCGCCACGGCCGGTGGCTGGAGGGCGACGAGTGCGAGACGACCTTCGAGCTGCTGGAGTCGCTCGCACTGGCGTTCGTCTGCGTCGACGAGCCCGCCGGTTTCCCGTCGTCGGTACCACCGGTCGTGGCCGCCACCTCCGACCTGGCCGT
>DATACM010000058.1:0-15532 GCA_036259055.1 Acidimicrobiales bacterium
CTCGGCGCCGTCTACGACCAGGGACGCCTCCTTGGCGCCCAGCTCGAGGAGGTTGCGGATCGCGCTCGACGCCCTCCCCTTGGCTCGGGCTTCGAAGTACCGGCCGAGCAGGAGGAAGGCGATGATCAGGGCGGCCGAGTCGAAGTAGTGGTCGGCGTGATGACCGCCGAAGGCGACCTGGTAGGTCGAGAAGGTGAAGGCGGCCAGCGTGCCGATGGCGATGAGGGTGTCCATGTTCGCCTGGCCGCTCCGAGCCCGGAGGGCGGCCTGGGCCAGGAAGGGCCATCCGGCCCAGAACTGCACCGGCACGGTCAGGACCAGGGCGGACCATCGGGCCCACGAGTCGTCCATGGCCAGCATGGACAGGCCCAGGACCAGGAGCGCCAGAGGCCAGGCGACGAGGACGCGCCGCAGCCACAGCGCCTGCAGCTGGGCCTCCGTGTCCGTGCCGGCGGTGGCGGCCGCCGGCTCGATCGGCGCCAGTCCGTAGCCGATGCGCCCGACCGCGGCCACCAGGTCGTCGACCGAGACCCGCGCCGGATCGAAGGTCACCGTCGCCCGCTCGCTGGCCAGGTTCACGCCGGCGGAGATGACGCCGTCCTGGCGGTTGAGGATCTTCTCGACTCGGGCCGAGCAGGAGCCGCACGTCATGCCCGAGACCGCCAGCTCGACTTCCACCGGGGTGTGGCCGTCCGCCGGGCGGGGGCCGGGGGCGGTGCCGGCCGGTGCAGAGGAGGCCGTCGTCACCGGCCAACCCCCCCGGTGGGGCCCGTGGTCACCCGGTCGTAGCGCAGCGCCTCCATCAGCTCGTCGACGATCTCCTCCGTCCGCCCCGCCTGCATGGCGGCGGCCACGCACGTCTCCAGGTGGTTGCGGAGCACGAGCCGGCTGGCCCGCTCGAGCGAGCCCTGCACAGCCGAGAGCTGCTTCATGATCTCCGGGCAGTAGGCGTCCTCGGCGACCATGCGGACGACAGCGTCGAGATGGCCTCGAGCGGTCTTGAGGCGGTTGAGGACGGCCGCCTGGTGCTGGGGTTTCACGGCTCCACCCTACCCCACCCGGGGTGGGTTGCGGGGCGCCGCTCCGGCGCCGATCGGGTAGCGTGCCCATCTCAGCCGGGAGAGGGCCGACATGGGCATCTGGGTGGTCGTTCTGGAGGCGGTCGCGGGGCAGGACCGGACCACGATCAGCCCCGACGACCTCGACGCCCTGGGCGACGCCCTGGCCCCCAACTTCCCCCAGGTCACCGGCGGCCCCTCGTTCTTCCAGGCCCAGTTGTGGCTCGAGGAGGCCACCGCCGGCGCCGCCGTCATGCTGGCCCAGCGGCTCTGGCAGAGCGCCGTCCGCGAGGTCGGCCTGCCTCCCTGGGACGTGGTGCGGGCCGAGGCGCGCGACGCCCACGCCATCGAGGCCGGCCTCATCGAGTGGTCGCCAGAGCCCGATGTGGAGGAGTTCGAGGAGGAGGCGGTCGCCGAGCTCGAGGAGGAGCCGGAGGAAGAGGAGGAGGTGGTCGAGGACCTTCCCGGCGCCCTCGACGAGGAGGAGCTCGAGGAGGAGCCCGGAGTGCTCGAGCTCGACGAGGAGGAGCCCGAGGCGGTGCTGGCCGGCTCGCTCGAGGGCGGCGAGGAAGAGGAGGAAGAGGAAGAAGAGGAAGAAGAGGAGCCCGAGGCGGTGCCCACCGGCGGCTTCGACCTCGGCGACGAGGTGGAGGAGGAGCGGGCGGCGCCGCCCCTGCGCCCCCACCTCCGGGCGGCGGCGGAGAAGCGGGCGGCCGCCCGGCGGATGGCTCGCCAGCAGGCGGCCGAGAAGCGGGCGGGCGCCAAGAAGGCGGGCGCCAAGAAGCTCGGGGCCGAGAAGCTGGGGGCCACGAAGGCCGGAGCGAAGAAGCTGGGGGCGCGGCGGTCGTCGCCCCGGAGGTGAGACGGCCGCCGGTGGTTACCGGCGGAGGGGGAGGCCGTCCCGGTCGCGCAGGTTGCCGGTGGCGACGAGGATGACGTCCACGAGCCACCAGATGCCCAGGCCTCCGAAGGTCAGGAGCTTGAGGACGCCGAGGCCGGTCCACCCCAGGTAGAAGCGGTCGATCCCGAGCCATCCGAGGAAGATCGAGAGCAGGAGGGCGGAGAGGAACTCGCGGTCGCTGGTCGGAGGCCCGGGGACCCTCGGGGCGGGCGGGGCGACGGCCGGCGGCGGGGAGGCCGCCCATGAGGAAGGTGGCGGCGCCACGGGCGGGGGCGTTACCACGGGCGGCGGTGGCGGTGGTGGCGGGGGGCGGAGGCCGAGGGCCGCCTCGTACTGAGCGACGGTGCCCCACACCTGCCCGCCGTCGGGGATGATCCTGCTGGTCGGCGCGAGGGCGCCCCGCTGCACCATCGAGCGGATCTCGGCGGTCGACACCGGCCCGGCGCTGCGGCCCCCGAGCTCGTACCACCATCGCCCCGCCGAACCACCCGCGCTCACGGGGCCTATTCTGCCTCGGGGGACCGGTCGGCAGGCTCGAAAGACATGGAATACAGCCGTATTCGGGCGGCCACTGATAAGGTCGATCTCGTCACCGCGAGCGTCCGACGATGTGAGGAAGGTGGACATGGCGAGGAAGGCCGCTGCTCCCAAGGCCAAGCCGGCCCGGTCGATGACCGACGAGCACAAGGCGGCCCTGGCCGAGGGGCGTGAGCAGGGTCGCGCCGTCCGCCGTTACCTCGAAGCCCTCGAGGCCCACAAGCCCCGGCGCGGCCGCAAGCGCAGCCCCGAGAGCATGCAACGGCGGCTGGCCGCCATCGAAGAGCAGCTGGCCGACGCCGACCCGCTCAACCGGGTGCACCTCACCCAGGAACGCATCGACCTCGAGCGGCAGCTGTCGGCGGGCAGCGACACCGTCGACCTCGAGGGCCTCGAGGCCGAGTTCGTGGCCGCCGCCGCGCCTTACAGCGAGCGCAAGGGCATCTCCTACGACGCCTGGCGCGCCGTCGGCGTAGAGCCCCGGGTGCTCAAGGCGGCCGGCATCTCCCGGGGGCGCTGAGCACCTGGGTTCCTAGGACGGCGACTCGGCTTCCAGGTCGGCCATGATGCGGTCGGCCTCCTCGGGCGAGCGGCCCTCCTCGACCAACCGGTCGCGCAGGAACTCGTGGAGCTCTTCGGTGGTCGGCTCCCGATCGCCGAAACGCTCGCTCGCCGCCTCCATGAGCGCCGCCAGCTCCTGCTCGAGCTGCTCTTCCTCGGCGCGGTGGTGATCGTGGGCTCCGTCCCCCGCGCCCGCCTGCACCACCCCTAGGAGCCGCCCGTCGGACGTCGTCACCAGCGCCCGGTCGGCCTCCCGTTCGGCCAGCGAGGCGGCGGTCACGCTCGGGCGGATGGAGCCCGGCACCACGGCCATGACCTCGAGCAGCCCCGTGTCGTCGGCGGCGCCTTCGAGCCGGTCGGCGTCCACCAGCCCGATCGCCAGGGCCTCACCGGCGACCACCACCACCTCGTCGGCGTCCGATCCCTCGAGCAACGCCCGGGCGTCGGCCACGGTCTGCTCCGGGCGGCACGTCGGCAACGGGGTGACCTGCTCGCCTACGAACGGGCCGTCGTCGCCCTCCACCGGGAGGCCGTAGGCCATCCAGTCGACCTTCCCGTCGACGTAGTCGTAGACCTCGGTGAAGCCGTAGAGCTCGAGCAGGCACGCCGCTCGGGGGCTGAGGTCTCAGAGGTTGTCGAGGCAGTAGAGGACGACAGGGCGGTCACGGTCGAGCAGCTCCTCGACCCGCTCGCGGGAGAACTGACGGGCGAAGAGGTGCAGGGCGCCGGGCAGGTGGGCGAGGCGGTACTGGTCCTCCTCGAGCACCTCGACGACCTGCGCGCCCTCGTCCATCAGCTCTCGGACGCGCTCCCGGCCGATGCTCTCGAACATCGCCTCGCACCCTACCGCCGGCCCGGGCTGGCTGGTCCCGAGCAGCGGAAGCGACCGCTACGAGCGCACGAGCTCCACGTCGAGGTCCTCGCGGAGGTCGTAGTTGAGCTCGTCGATGAGGCGCGCCACCAGGTGCAGCCTGGCGATCTCCTTGCGGGCCTTGCCGAAGCCGTGGTCGTCGAACGGCCGGCTCGCCCGGTAGGGCGCCTGCAGGGCGGCTGCCCGCCGGTTCAGGCTCTCGACGGCCCGGTACGGGTCGTCGGCGCACTCCCGACAGACGTCCCGGGCCACCTTGCCACCAAGGGCTATCTCGAGGATCGTCTCCAGGTCTTCGGGCTCCATCTCACACTCCCGGACATCTCGGGCCACACCCCGTCACCGCTGGTAACGGCTCGACCGGGCCCGCCCTTGAGCGCTTCGCCGAGGGCGGCCGGCCCGGGTCATCGGCCGCGGGGGTTGTTGCCGCCCTGGTTGCCGCCAGGGTTGGACGCGCCGCGGCTGGTTGCCGGGGGGGAAGTCGGGAGGATGATCACCGCCGAGGTCGTGGGCGGCGCGGTCGGCGGCGGCTCGGTGACGGGTGGCTCGGTGGGCGGCGGGACGGTGGTGGCCCGGGGCCGGGTGGTCGCGGGGGCGCGCGTCGTCGCCGGTGGGCGGGTGGTCGTCGGGCTGGCTCCCGGCACGAAGAGGGTCACGGTGGTGCCCTTGCGGGCGTTGGCCCCCGGCGGCGGGCTCTGGTCGACGACGATGTTCGGGTCCCCGGGCCGGTCGGGACTGGGAGTGACCGCCGGGCGCAGCCCGGCCTGCTCGACCGCCCGAAGGGCGTCGTCGACCGTGCGCCCCACGACGGCGGGGACGCCGGCGGTACCCGACTCGCCCGAGCGCAGCAGGGCGATCAGGATGAAGGCGACCAGGACCATGAGGAGGAGGAGGCCGATGGCGGTGGCCTGGCGGCGACGGAACCGGTCCCTCGCCGGGACCGCCCCCACCGCTGTGCGCTCGGGCCGGTCGTCGATCGCGACCGGCCCTGGCATGACCACGGTCGCGGTGGCGGCCGGCGCCTCCACCGGCGGGACGATGACCGTCGCCGCCATCTCCGCGGGGCCCCCGCCCCGCCCGGCGAGGAGCTCGGCTCGCAGCTCCGCGGCCGACGCGTGGCGCTGGGCGGGGTCCTTGGCCATCGCCTTGAGCACCACCGCGTCCAGCGCCGGGGGCACCTCGGGGTTGTGCTGCGACGGTGGCACCGGGGTCTCCGAGAGGTGCTGGTAGGCGACGGCCACCGGCGTCCCGCCGCGGAACGGCGGCCGGCCGGCCAGCATCTCGTAGAGCACCACGCCGAGGGCGTAGAGGTCGGTGCGGGGGTCGACCGGTTGGCCCTGGGCCTGCTCGGGGGCGAGGTACGTCGCCGTCCCCAGCACCGCGCCGGTCTGGGTGAGGCTCTCTCGGGCGCCGCCGGCCCGGGCGATCCCGAAGTCCGCCACCTTGACCATGTCCGAGATGAGGACGTTGCCGGGCTTGACGTCGCGGTGGACGATCCCGTGGCGGTGGGCGGCCTCCAGGGCGGCGGCCACGTCGGCGGCGATGCCCGCCGCCTCGTCCGGAGGCAGCGGGCCCCGGCTGCGGACGATGTCGCGGAGCGTCTCGCCCTCCACGTACTCCATGACCATGAAGTAGGCGCCATCGTCCTGCCCGAAGTCGTAGACCGACACGATGTTGGGATGGTTGAGCCCGGCGGCGGCGCGGGCCTCCCGGTGGAACCGCTCGACGAACGAGGCGTCGTCGGCCAACTCCGGGAAGAGCACCTTCACCGCCACCTGGCGATCGAGCAGCTCGTCGTGGGCGAGGTACACCTCCGCCATCCCGCCGCGGGCGAGATGGCGGACGATCCGGTAGCGCTCGCCCAGCACTCGGTCGGCCACGGACGGGCAGCCTAGGAGACGCTTGCTCCGTCGCCGCCTGCGGCCGTTTTCGCCCGGTCGGCCAGGGTAGGGGTACGGCGAAGCGCACGGCCGTCCGTGACCGAGGTGGCACCCAGCACATGACCGACCCCGTGCCTCCGCAGACCGCCACCACCGAGCCCCCGCGCTCCCCCACCGACCTACCTCCGCCGGACTGGAAGGAGTCGCTCCGGCGGGCGGCCCAGGAGTTCAAGAACGACCGGGGGTCGATGGCCGCCGCCGGCATGGCCTTCTACTGGTTCCTCGCCATCTTCCCGGCCATCATCGCCGGCGTCGGGATACTGGGCCTGGCCAACCTCGCCGCCAGCACGGTCGACGACATCACCGACGCCATCACCACGGCGCTGCCCGGCCACGCCTCCGAGGTGCTCACCGAAGCCCTGGGCAAGGCGAGGGACCGGCCGGCCGGGAGCTCTCTCCTCGCCACCGTCATCGGTTTCGCCGTCGCCCTCTGGAGCGCGTCCGC
Organism: Acidimicrobiales bacterium; assembly: GCA_036259055.1. Taxonomy (GTDB): domain Bacteria; phylum Actinomycetota; class Acidimicrobiia; order Acidimicrobiales; family AC-14; genus DASZJY01. The sequence continues at coordinate 6,311 of DATACM010000058.1, forward strand.
CGGCATGGTGGCCCTCCAGAGCGGGTGCAACGTCGCCTACGACGTCCCCCGGGACCGCAAGTTCCTCCCCAAGCGGGCGGTCGCCTTCCTGCTCGTCGTGGTCGTCGGCCTCCTCGCCGGCGTGGCGACGACCTTCATCGTGTTCGGCCAGCCGTTGGGCGACGCCCTCCGGGACAACCTGCCCTTCGGCGACGCCTTCGTCGTGCTGTGGACGCTCGTGCGCTGGGTCGTCGGCCTGCTCGCCCTGATCGTCCTCTTCGCCTGCATCTACTCGATCGCGCCGTACCGGGAGCGCCCGCGGTGGACGTGGGTGACCCCTGGGGGGCTTCTCGGCACGGCGGCCTGGCTGCTGGTGTCGCTCCTCTTCTCGTTCTACGTGAACCACGTCAGCTCGTACCAGGAGACCTACGGCTCCCTCACCGGCGTGGTCGTCCTGCTCCTGTGGCTCTACCTGTCGGCCGTGGCGGTGGTGGCCGGGGCGGAGCTGAACGCCGAGCTCGAGCGCCAAGGGGAGCACCGGCGCCAGCAGAAGAGAGGCGAGCGTCGGCGCCGAGCGGCCCGCGCCGACGGCGAGAGGCCAGCATCCGACGACGACCGGCCCCGGCGTCTCGCCCCCTTCTCCTCCCGGCGGCGGGAGCGCACCGACGCCGAGACGCGCCGGTTGCCCGAGGCCACCGTGTCGCCCCCGCCCGCCGAGGCGCCGGCGCCCGAACGCGCGCCGACGGGCACCGGGTCGAACGGCGCCGGGGCGGCGTCCTACCGGGACGCCTGGTTCTCCTACGGCAGCCGGGCGGACGACGAGAGCGGCCGCTGAGCGGGCTTCACGTCGCCGCCTCGGCCATGCCGGCCAGGGCGTCCGCCGGGCCCACCACGATGATGAGGTCGCCCTCGTCGAGGACGGTGTCGGCCCGGGGCGGTATGAGCAGCTCGCCCTCGGGACTGCGTACGGCCAGCACCATCACGCCCTCGTAGGGCGCGCACACCTCGCGCACCGTCCGGGTGGCCAGGGCCGACGACTTGCCCACGACCAGCTCCTCGATGCGCAGCTCGGGCGCCACGGTCACCATGTCCACGAACTCGAGCATGGCCGGCTGCAGGGCCTGGGAGGCCATGCGCACCCCGCTCACCGCGTACGGCGACACCACCCGGTCGGCCCCCGCCCGGCGCAGCTTCTCCACCGACTCCGGGCGTGAGGCCCGGGCGATGATGAACAGGTCGGGGTTGAGGGCGCGGGCGCTGAGGGTGATGTACACGTTGACCACGTCCGAGTCGACCGCGCAGAGCAGGGCGCGGGCCCGGCGGATGCCCGCCTCCTCCAGCACCGACTCCTCGCTGGGGTCGCCGATGAGGTAGGGAACGTCGGCCTCGATCAGCCGGTCCTCGAGCGCTTCCTGCACCTCGACGACCACCACGTCAGCGCCGTGGCGCACCAGCTCCTGGGTGGCCGCCCGCCCGACCCGGCCGAAGGCGCAGATGACGAAGTGGTCGCTCAGGCGGGAGATCTGGCGCTGCATGGCTCTCCTCTCGATCGTGCGACTGAGCCGGCCGCTGGCCAGGAGGCTGGTGAACTGGGCGATGAGGTCGAACACGACGACGACGCCGAACGCCACCAGGGTGATGGTGAACACGCGCCCGGCGGAGCTGAGGGGCTCGATCTCCCCGAAGCCGATCGTCGTCAGGGTGGTGACCGTCATGTACAGAGCGTTCAGGAAGCTGAAGCCCTCGATGACCTGGTAGCCGACGGTGCCGTAGAGGAGGGCGAGCAGCAGGAGCAGGCCGGGCAGCCGCACCCGGGCGGCGAGGAGGCGTCCCCGGCGGCGGCCGCGGCGACGGATCCTGGTCCGGGGGCGGAGGACGCTCATGGGCTGGAAGGCCCCAGGCTAAGGGGTGGGTCGGTAGGCTGCGGTCGTTGGCGCAGGAGCCGGCAGGCGCAGGGCTGTTCAAGGCGCTCCGGAGCGAGGAGTGCCCCATGGGCACGCCCCAGGAGCCCGAGCTGCGCAAGGTGCGGGTCGGCGACCGCGAGATGATCCTCTGCCGCCTCGCCGACGGCGAGGTGGTGGCGTTCGGGACGCGCTGCCCCCACCAGGGCACCGACCTGATGCAGGCCAGCTTCTTCGACGACAAGCTGCGCTGCCCCCATCACCTGTACCTCTACGACCCCCGCACCGGGGAGAACGTGGTGCCGTCCCGCGACGCCCGCCCCGACAACCTCTGGAAGCTCAAGCCGGGCTACCTGCCGACCTACCGCGTCGAGGAGCGGGACGGCTGGATCTGGGTGGCCGAGCGGCCCTGCCCGCCGCCCGCGGCCTACGACCCCGCCCGGGAGCGCCGCCCGCTGGGAGCCCACCCGGGGGAGACCGCCGACGCCAGCGGGGCCGAGCCGGCCCCAAGTGGGCCGGTCGAGCACCCGACCAAGACCCTTCGGGTGCGGCCGGGCGCCGGCTTCGAGCTCCGCCTGCCCATGCCGCGCCGGCCGGGCCACGTCTGGCGGGTCGAGGCGTCTCGGGGGCTCCTCTCCGTCGTGCAGGAGCGCTTCGACCCCTCCGCCGACCCGCCCCGGCACCGGGTGAGCCTGATCGCCAGGCACGAGGGCGTGGCCACCGTCCGCTGCACGTTCGCCCGCCCCTGGGACACCACGCCGGCCGAGGTCCGGACCTACGTGGTCCGCATCGAGGCCAGTTAGCAGCTGACCGTCAACAGGTGGTAGGGGCTGGCGTCCGCGCCGCCGCGGGGGTGGAACTGGAAGTGGAGGTGGGTCGGGCCGCCTCGGGCGTCGCCCGTGTTGCCCACGTAGGCGATGACGGTGCCCGCCGCCACCCGGCCAGCGCGCCCGTGGCGGTCGAGGTGGGCGCCGTAGTAGCGGTTGCCGTCGTCGCCCGAGAGGCTGAAGGCCTTGCCCCCGAGGCGGTTGTCCACCGCCGCCACCGAGCCGGACACCGGAGCGACCACCGGTGTCCCTCTCGGGGCGAAGAGGTCCACGCCGGCGTGCCGCTGCCCCGTCGGCTTGACGTAGTTGTAGTCGTTGACGAACCGGGCGCCGGGGACGGGGCACCGCCACCGCGTCGTCGGGACCGGTCCGCTCACCGCCCTCGCCGACCGCGCCGGGACGACGAGGGCCCGCCCCGCCTCGATGTGGTCGGGGTCGCGCAGGTTGTTGGCCTGGGCCAGGTGCCGTGACGACACGCCCAGCTTGGAGGCCACGTCCCAGAGCGTGTCGCCCGGCTGTACTCGGTAGGAGCTCGGGCCGGCGGGCGTCGGCTTGACCGTCAGCGGCGCCCCCCGAGGGACGCGCAGCACCTGCCCGGCCAGGATGACGTCGGGGTTGGCGATCCCGTTGGTCGCCGCCAGCGTTCCCTGGCCCACGCCCAGGCGCCAGGCCAGGCCCGAGAGGGTGTCGCCCGGCTGCACGAGCACCCCGTCGGCCGCCACCGGCCCGGTCGGGGTCACCGCCGCCACCGCCGCCGCCAGTAGGCACCCTCGCCAGGCTCTCGTTCTGCGCACGCCACGACCCCCGCTGCTCGAACAGACCGCGCACCCACAGTAGCAACAGCAGCCACAGGCGCAACAGCGGCCACACGGGTGACAGCGCCGGTCGGCCGGCTCAGGAGCCACCTGGCCGAACAGTTCGGCGAAGTGGCTCTTCACGAGCCACCTGGCCGAACAGTTCGTCCCAGTGGCCGCCCGGCGCCCGGGCGTCAGCTGCCGGCGGGCTCCCGGGCCGGGCCGGTGGCGGTGGCCGAGGGCTCCTCTCCGAGGGTGCGGTCGGCCGCCAAGCGCTCGATGGCGTTGGTGAGGCGCTCCACCGCCTCGCTGAGGTCGTCGGCGGTGGGCATGCCGGCGAGGGCCAGGCGCACCGACGCGATCTCCCGGGCCAGGAACTCGGCGTCGGCCTGGGTGCGGGCGGTGACCAGGCGGTCGCGCTCGGCCTCGGCCCGGTCCCGCTCGTCCTGGCGGTTCTGGGCCAAGAGGATCAGGGGGGCGGCGTAGGCGGCCTGCAACGACAACGCGAGGGTCAGCAGGATGAACGGGTAGCGGTCGAAGCGGAGGCCGGGGACCGCCGCGTTGATCGTGATCCAGACGATGACGACGACCGTCTGGATGACGAGGAAGCGGGCGGTGCCGATGTAGCGGGCGATGGCCTCGGAGAAGCGCCCGAACGCCTCCGGGTCGTAGTGCACGCCCAGCCCGAGGCGTCCCCGGGGCGCCGAGAGGTCCTCGCGGCGGCGCAGGACCACTACCGCCACCCCCTCGGCAGGGTGCGGTCGAGGACGTCGTCGACGGTGACCGCCCCCAGGAGCCGTCCCTGCTCGTCGCAGACCGCCACCGCCAACAGGTTGTAGGCGGCGAGCCGCTCGGCCACCGTGACCTCGTCGAGATCGGGCGACACCACCTCGCTCTCGGGGGGCACGCACTCCCCCACCTGGGTGGAGGGCGGCTCCCGCAGCAGGCGCTGGAAGCCGACGGGGCCGAGGAACGCGCCCGTCGGCGTCTGCGTCGGGGGCTGGGAGACGAACACCTGGGCGGCCAGGGCCGCCGGCACGTCGAGGTCGCGCAGGCGGGCAAGGGCTTCGGCCACTGTCGTCTCCGGGAGGACGACGATGGGCTCGGAGGTCATCAGGCCACCGGCGGTGGCGGCGTCGTAGGCGAGGAGGCGCCGCAAGGGGTCGGCCTCGCCCGGGTCCATGGCGGCGAGCAGCTGGCGCTGGCGCTCCGGGGGCAGCTCCTTGAGCAGGTCGGCGGCGTCGTCGGGGGCCATCTCCTCGAGCACGTCGGCCGTGCGCTCGGTGTCCAGGCCGCGGATGAGCTCCACCTGCACGGACTCGGGCAGCTCCTCCAGCAGGTCGGCCAGCCGCTCGTCGTCCATGCTCTCGATGATCTGGCGGCGCCGCTCGGCGGCGAGAGGACGGATGCGGCGCGCCGCGTCCGACGGATGCAGCCGGCGCAGGGCGGCCACCTCTCGGGCCACCGGGCCGGCGTCGAAGAGGGACTTGACCTCCTCCCAGCTCACGACCCGCGTCGACCGCAGCCGCCCCAGGGGGCCGGGCGGGGCGATGGCGACGGTGGCCACCTCCCACGAGTGCGCCCGTCCCGTCACCGGGCGCAGCCCGAGGTCGGTCACCACCGAGGCGCCCATCCGGCGGTTCAGGAGCTCGGACACCAAGAGCTCGCCCGGGCGCAGCGAGAAGTGGCGCAGGTCGACGGTGCCCCCGGCCAGGCGCACCCCCGAGGCGTTGAGCTCCTCGACCCGGGCCGCGCCGATGAAGATGCGGCGTCGCTGGATGGCGGCGACGAAGCCGAGCACCTCGGGCGGGCGCCCTCCACCCGAGGGGAGGAGCACGATGTCGGCGACGCCGCCCAGCGGGCTCCCGTCGGCGTCGTGGATCGGCAGCCGTGTCACCCGCGAGGCGTAGATCAGCGGCTCGTCCACACACCGAGGCTACCGATGTATCTCGATCCCGCCCCGGGGTCTCTTGGAGAACAGGGATTCTCACGGGCGGAAGGAACGGCGCTTTGACCAGCATGGCCTCGACCGGCGTACACGCCGAGGTGTCCGGCCCGGTCAGCGGGCAGCTCGCCGTCGGCAGCAACATCGTCCAGTACCACGTCGAGGCCGGCGGCGTGGTCCACCACGCCGACCCGGCGGCGACGGCCCGCCCCAAGCGACTGGCGAAGGTCGCCATCAAGGGCCGCGACCCCGACCTGGTCGGGCGTTCGGACGAGGTCCAGTCGGCGCTGGCCGCCCTCTCGCCGGCCCGCCCGGTGCAGCTCCACGGCGTCGCCGGGGTCGGGAAGAGCGTGCTGCTCAAGCACATCGGCCATCACCCCCCATCGGGGCTGGGCGCGGCCGTCGTCTACCAGGAGTGCGGGGTCGAGACCCTCGACGAGACGCTGCAGTTCCTCTTCGAGGCGTTCTACGAGACGCCGCCCGAGTACAAGCCCACCGACGGGGAGCTGCGGCGTCTCCTCGCCGAGGTGACCGGCCTGGTGGCGCTCGACGACGTCAACTTCGCGCGCACCGAGCTCGACGCCCTCCTCGACGCCCTGCCCCAGGCCACGTTCCTGCTCGCCTCCGAGCGCCGGCGGCTGTGGGGCCAGGGCAGGGCCATCGCCGTGCGAGGATTGGAGGACGCCGAGGCGGTCGCCCTCCTCGAGCGCAGCCTGGGCCGGCCGTTGGCAGAGGACGAGCGCACCGCCGCCGCCGACGCCTGCCGGGCCGTCGAGGGCCACCCGCTGCGGATCGAGCAGCTGGCCAGCGTCGTCGAGGAGCTGGGCGAGACGGTCGCCGGCGCGCTGCCGGCGGGGGGCGACGGGAAGCCGGTCGACGCCCTCGTCGACCGGTTGAAGTCGCGGCTCGGCCCGGAGCAGCTGGAGGTGCTGGGCGCCCTCGCCGCCGTCCTCGGCGCCAGCTTGTCGGCCGAGCACCTGGCCGCCGTCGTCGGCTGCGAGGACATCGCCACGGTGGTCGAGCCGCTGCTGCGCTCGGGGCTCGTCCAGTCCCACAGCCCGCGGTACAGCCTCCGGGAGCCTCGGGCGGCGGCCGGCGACACCGCCGAATGGACGCGCCGCGTCGCCGACCATCTGGCCGACGCGGCCGAGACGGATGCCGACCCGCAACCGGTGGCCGCCGAGTCGGGCGCCATCCTCACCGTGCTCCGGCAACTGCGGGACGACGGCGACGACCGTGCCGTCCTCCGCCTCAGCCGGGCGACGGAGCGGCCGCTGATGCTGGGACGGCGCTGGGGAGCCTGGCGCCTGGTGCTCGAGGAGCAGCTCTCGGCGTCCCGGGCGCTGGGCGACCGGGGGTCCGAGGCGTGGGCCCTCCACCAGCTCGGAACGCGGGCGCTGTGCCTGGGTGACGAGGCGGCGGCCCGGGCCGACCTGGGCGAGGCGCTAGCCATCCGCGAGGACCTCGGCGACCGCACCGGCGCCGCCGCCACCCGTCACAACCTCGGACTCCTGGGCCCGCCTCCCCCGCCCCCGCCGCCAACTCGGCCTTCTCCCCCGCCGCCCGCGCCCCCACCGGCCGCGCCGGCTTGGGCGCCCCCTCGACCGCCTGCTGCGGCGGCGCCGTCCCCCACCGGCTCGGACCGGCGGCGCCCGGTCGGGCTCTGGTGGGCCGTCGCCGCGGTGGCCGTCCTTCTCTTGAGCAGCCTGGCGGCCGTCACGTTGGTGAGCAGCGACTCCGGACCGGCCGAGGACGACCCGGCGGTTCGGACGACGACCGTAGTGCCCGGCGCCGGCGCGCCTCCCATGCCGCCGGCGGTGGTCGCCGGCGGGATCACGGTCGAGCCCGGGGGGCTCCGCTTCGACGACCAGCCGGTCGGGACCGCCAGTCCACGGCGGGCGCTGACGATGCTCAACGGCAGGAGCTCAGCGGTGCGGCCGGGCGGGGCCACCGTGGAGGGCCCTGGGCGGGACAGCTTCTCGGTGGTTGCGAGCTCGTGCACCGGCGTGAGCGTCCCCCCCGGTGGCCGCTGCACGGTCGAGGTGGTCTTCCACCCGCCGGACGCCGGCGACCGGGCGGCCACCCTCCGCCTGGGCGTGGGCGACGGGCCGGCGGTGGCGTTGGCCGGACGAGGCGTGGAGAGCGCGCCGAACGCCGTCGGGCCCGGGCCCGCGCCTGCTCCGGCAGCTCCGGGCGGCGGCCCGGTCGTGGCCCCCGGGAAGACCCCGCAAACAACAACGACCACCACGAGCAGCGGTCTCGTCGCCGTGCCCGTGCTGGTCGCACCCGACACCGACCTGGTCATCACCGCCTCCCCCAGCTGCGGCGTCGAGTTCTGCTCCGGGTCGGTGACGGTCAGGAACAACGGACCCATCGACGCCACCGATGTGAGCGTGGCGTTCGAGCCGCCCGGTGCCGTGATCACCGTGGCGAACCCTCGCTGCTCGGGCGACGTCTGCTCGCTGGGCACCCTGGCGCGGGACGCGGAGACAACGGTATCGAACCTGTCGTGGGCCAACTCCCCGAGCCGCCCGAACGCGTCGGTGCGCTCGGCCCAGAACGACTTCACTAACGCCAACAACCGGGTGACGATGTAGGCGGTCGGGCTTCAGCTCCCCCGGCCGGTGCGGTCCTGGAGCTCCTCGATCTTCTGGGACGCCTGCGCCTTGGTGAGGTCGTCGGGGACCTCCTCGCCCGCCTCCTGGGCGAGGGTCGACAGGTAGGACGCCTGGGGGCCCGTCATGGGCTCGTCGCCGGTCACCCAGTCGTCGGGGTCCTTGGCCGGGTTCGGAGTGGGTTGATCGCTCATGCCCGTGCCTCTACCCACTCTCGCCCCCGCCGAACACCCGTTCGCCGACCTACGCCGCTCCGGCGGGGAGCCGCTCCCGCCACGGCACCCGCCCGCCCACGTTCACCAACGCGATGCCGGCGATGACCACCGCACCGCCGACGACGAGCCGGAGGGAGAAGTCCTCTTCCAGGAAGAGCACACCGACGGCGACCGCCACCACCGGGACCAGGTAGGTGACCACAGAGGCCTTGGTGGATCCGACGTCGGCGATGAGCCGGTAGACCATCACGTAGGCCAGCCCCGTCCCGAAGACGCCGAGCAGGCCGACCGCCAGGGCACGGGTGGGCGTGACCTCCATGCCCTGGCGGACGGTCGTCAGCACGGCCAGCGGGGCCAGCATGAGCGTGGCCATCACCAGCTGCCCGGCCGCCGCCACCAACGGCGGGAGCGGGGTCAGGTGACGGCGGGTGTAGGTGAGGCTGATCCCGTACCCGACGGCGGCGCCCACCGCCGCCGCCTTCCCGCCCAGGCCCGAACCGGTGATGTCCTCACCACCCAGCCCGGCCACCACGGCCACGCCGGCCAGGCCCAGAGCCAGCCCGGCCACCTGCAGCGGCCGCAGCCGCTCCCGGAGCAGCATGCTGGCGAAGAGGGCGGCGAACAGCGGCGTGGAGGCGTTGAGGACCGCGGCCAGGGCGGAGGAGATGTGCTGCTCTCCCCACGCGAGCAGCGAGAACGGCGCGGCGCTCCCCGCCAGGGCGACCACCGAGAAGTGCCGCCACCACTGGGGGTCCCGAGGCAGCGAAAGCCCTCGCGCCCGGACGACGGCCGACAGCACGCCAGCCCCCAGCGCCACCCTGATCCCCGCGACGGTGGTGGGCGTCATGCCCGCCACCGCCACCTTGATCAAGAGGAACGACCAGCCCCAGATCCCCGCCAAGAGGACGAGTCGCCTCATGCCGCGGGGAGCGGGCGTACCGGCATC
>DATACM010000059.1:0-12437 GCA_036259055.1 Acidimicrobiales bacterium
GTGGTGCGCAAGACCGCGGACGGCGTACTGCTGTCGAAGGTCGACATCGACAACACCGCCATGGCCCTGGCCCAGGCGGTGGCGCGGCCGGGCCCGAGCCGGAGGTTGTCCTGGAGGCGACGTTCGGCTGGTACTGGGCGGCCGACGTGTTGGAGGAGATCGGAGCGCACGTGCACCTGGCGCATCCCCTGGGCAACACCTGGGGCAACCGGCGGGTCAAGAACCTTCTTCGAGGCCCTGTTCGAGATGAGTCGTGACGCCGTCGCGCCGGGCAGGCGTGGCTCTGCGCGGTGGAAGAGGAAGATGGCTCGAGAGACGCATGAGGGTCGCGAGATCTGGGTCCTGGGCGCGCGGGCCTAGCGGCCGGTCTGATGAGAGACGGGATGCATCGCTCCTTCTCGGCTCGTCGACGACACGGAGTCGAACGCCCGGCCGCGTCGTGACACCGGGCGCTTGGCCTCCCACCAGCGAGCAGGCCACCACTCGGGCGGGTGGTACCACGCGGTCGGATGGGGGGATTCTCACCTCCGCTTGCGCGGGACGAAGAGCGCCAACAAGAACAACAGGAGCAACAGTGCTCCTTCGATCAACAAGGACTCCGCCGAATAAAGGGCTCGGTCGTAAGTACCAGAGAAAGACCGCTGTGTCATGCCTTATTTTGCATTTCGTGTCTATTGGACGCAATGGAGCCCGTGCTATGGTGGCGCGATGCACTACCACGTGATCGAGAGACTCAGCGGAGAGGAGTCCGACAGCCGCTTCGCGGATGGCATCAAAGCGACAGCTTTCGTCTCATGGCGGGCCAGCCTAATGACCGTCGACCTCTCAGCCGACGAGGGCGAGGAAGACGCCGACGTGGCGTCCTGGACCATCCGGCGGTGCACTGCCGAGCACTAGCCCACGGGAGGCCCTTCCGGATTCCCCGCTGGCCCGGTGGCTATCTTCGGCCCGCAGAGCGCACCCGAGGGCCACGGAAGGGCCGGTCAGAGCCCACGGACGGGGAATCACCGACCCCCGTCACTCCCAGGTGTCGGCGTTCCCGAGGGGGCCGAGCAGGTGGGCGCCCATCTCGGTATCCGAGTGGGCTCCGAACCCGCAGACGCAGTGCCAGATGCAGACCCGGCCCCGGCGGTCACGGCGGGGACGGTGGGCGTCCGAGACGTCGGACAGGCACTCGATGAGTTGGCCGCCCGAGATGGTCGGTTGTTTCACAGGTAGCTCACGCTCCTTCCCCACGCCACCCGTGGGCTAGCGACGAGTGGAGGACGGCGAACGGGGGATGGTGGTGACCAGGAAGTGCCGAACCTCGCGGGCAGTTCGCCAGTCGCCTCACGGTAACGACAGTCACACCCCGTTACCGACCGCCGCCGGGCCGGAGCCCCACGGTGTGGATCAGCAGGACGTGCGGGATTGAGTGGCGGCCGATCAGACGTCCGGCGTGGCCTCTCCGGTCACGCCTGGAAGAGGCACCACGCATATGGAGCGTTTCGTACGTCCTTGGGCTGGGACCGACCCGCGTGAGGGACCAGGTCGACGACATCGTCCGGTGCGACGTCTGAAGGCCGGGCGAGAAAGTCGACCGCGCCGCCGTCACACAGTTGAGCGTCCGTCCGTCTCGTAGCTGCCGCTGGAAGAAGCAGGCGCCCATCGCCGATTCGCCCGCCTCGTACATCTTGTTGGCGAACCGCGCGGGCAGCCTCGACGGGCTCTCCGTGATCGCCACCACGCGGTCAACAGGCACCGATGCCTTCGCTGGGTCGTCTTCCGGGTCGACGCCCCAGTACTCGAACCAGGGCTCCGCCTCGCAGAGCTGGACGAAGTCCCGTCTTGTTCGAACGGACGGTATCGCTGGAGCTTCGTGTTACCAGACGCTGGATGGCGACGGGCAGCTGACGCGGCTGGTCGGGGTGGCGGCATTCCGTGATCGGTCTGTTCTGGCATCGCGTGGGGTGTCGCCGGGCGCGCGGGCGATGGCCCGGACGCTGTTGCCCTCACTAGAAGCGTTCCCCCACTACTCCGGTGGGCAGCTGGTTCGCTCGGCTTCCTGGAGGATGGGTACAACGCGCTCGTTGCCCCGGTAGCCAGCGACCTCGGATGGCCGCATTCCGCGGACCCAAGATGCGCTCGTGCGCACACATGCGTGGGCCCCCGCGTCGAGGAGGAGCTGCACCGCCTCTGGCGGGCCGTCCTGGGCGGCAGAGAACACTGGAGACCACCTGTTGTCCTTGTGCTCTGCGCGCTCCGGTACGGCACCTCTCGACAGGAGGACTTTCAGTGCGTCCTGACCTCGCGCTGACGAGCGCGACTCTTGGTTCCTCCAGAGGAAGGTGGGAGGCGCCAGGGTGTGCGAACCACTGGCGCCTCGACCACCCTTTGAGCGCTTCGGCGGCGGCTGCCGGAGCGCGTGGTGGTTATGTCCACGGCTCGGGCCTTCCAAGCGTGACATTCGCCATGCGGAAGAACCCGAGGTCACGGCGCGAGAATGTGCTCACCGGCGGTGAGGCCGTTGGGTCGTCCCGCGAAGCGACCCCGGGCCTCCCGCCGTTTGACCGTCGCCTCGTCAGGGAACGAAATTGCCCCGGCCTTCGCTCGGGTCCAAAGCTGGGGAACGCTGCAGCCCTGCGGCGGTGACCCGAGCGGGGGCCCAGGTCAGCGCTGGGGGATGAGGAGGCGCCGGAGCTCATCGCCCAAGGATGGGGCACGACGGCCGACGTCAGGGCGCGGTTGAGAGGGTTCCCCGAGTTCTGCGCGACCCTGGGAAGGTGAAGGATTACCTCCACCTGTGCCGGCGCTTCGGTGGAGGTCCGGAGGCACTCGACGCCTGGGAGGCACTTCGCGCCGTCATCGAGGCCCGAGCGGTTGAGGGGTGGCGTTTCGAGGTCCTGAACCCTCACTGGCCGCTCCCGAGGTGGGGTGGTGCTTCGGCCTCGCCGGAGCGTCCCGCCTTGTCGTCATGGCAACGCCGACGGGGTTCTGCATCTACGACACCGATAACGAGGTGGAGCACCGCTTCACTGATCTCCTCGCCCTCGTCACATGGCTCGACGTACACGAGCACGAGCACGCCGGCTTCACCACTGTCCAGAACTGGCTTCTCGACGATCTGCTCCGACACGGGCTCGAACGCTGGTCTCGAGGAGAGCGGTGACCGGCAAGCCGTGGCTCGGCAGTCAGCGATGCACTGCCTGCCGCCGCGGCTTAGGGTTCAGCCGGCCGAGCCCGGATCCGTCGTCGGAGTGCTTCCGCCACCGCGGCAGGGTCGACCAGCACCATCGACGCTTCGGAGGGGTTCTGCTCGATCACTCCCAGGAGCAGGTGCTCCGGGATGATGGCTTCGTGGCCGCTCGCCAATGCCAACTGGGCGGCATGAGCGAGTGCGTTGTTCGGCGGCGACGGTTCCCCGTCGCTTGGAGCCCCCGTGCTCTCCGATGACATCGCTCAACGCCAGCTCGTCCCGGTACTCGATGATGGCGTCCAACAGGTGGCCGACGCCCAACGGCTGCTCGGCCTTGCGGGCCTCGTGCATGGCGACGGGGCAGATGGTCGTCGCCATCGGACTGAAGGCCAGAAACCGGTCCTGCTCTTGGCTCATCGCTCCCTTTCGGGCTCGTCGTCCGCTCGAGGGGGGTGGCCGTCCGTCATCCCGCCCTGCGCCGGGTCGTCGACGCCTGGTGGGCCCACGTTCTCTGCCGTCGACGCAGCGATGGACGTTCCGCGTGGCGACGAGCCGGCGCACGCCAAGCCTGCTTCTCCGGTGGTCCAACTCGCCAGCGGGGTCATACCGGGTGAGACGAAGTGGACGGCGGCCACCCACGTCACGAGGCGAGGTCGTCCTGGCCGACACGCCTGATCCCGGACAGAGTCGTCGCCATCGTGCTGGTCATGGGCCCGACCTAGTCGACGGGATCGAACTCGTGCTGCTCGACCAGTCGGCAGGACTGTGACCGACGCTCGCCACGAGCTGTGGCCCATCGGTCGCGTGGACTCCCCGCTCTCCGACCGTGCGTCCGCTCCGCATCAAGGCGACGAGGGAGCACCCGATGCGTGGCTCGTCCTCGACGAGGCGCTGGCGCCGGCAGTGCGCGACCTCCGCGTCGGTGACGACATCCTGGTGCTCACCTGGCTCGACCGCGCCGCCCGCGACGTGCTGGTGACCCGCCCGCGCGACGACCCGTCCCGACCCGAGGTCGGCGTGTTCAGCACGCGGTCGCCCGACCGGCCCAACCCGATCGGCCTGCATCGCGTCCGCGTTCTGGCCATCGACGGCACCAGCGTGCGGGTGGCGGACCTCGAGGCGCTCGACGGCACTCCGGTCCTCGACATCAAGCCGGTCCTCGGCCCCGTCTCCGAGCGATGAAGACGAAACTCGTCGCGTGGCACGATGGCGGCGTCGACGTACCGCCCTGATCAGCTTGGAGAGGCGCTCGTGACCACCAGGCAAGCCATCCTCGTGGCGATCCTCCTGCTCCTCATCGCCACCGCGTTCGCGGCGGTCGCGGTGGAGGTCTTCGGCGGCCCGGACTAGCCGGTCACTCCGCTTGGGCCCGGTCGCGGCTCTCGGCCCTGAGACTGGCCCAGACCGTCACCGTCAGGACGCCCGCGATGACGCCCAAGCTCAGCCAGGTGGGGAAGTGGTACCACTCCACCACGAGCATCTTCACCCCTACGAACCCGAGGATCACCCCGAGCCCGGTGTTGAGGTAACGGAAGCGGTCGGCCATGCCGGCCAGGAGGAAATAGAGAGCCCGCAGCCCGAGGATGGCGAAGGCGTTCGACGAGAAGACGATGAACGGCTCGCGCGACACCGCGAGGATGGCCGGGATCGAGTCCACCGCGAAGACGACGTCGGTGGTCTCAACGAGCACGAGGACTGCGAAGAGGGGCGTGGCCAGGAGACGGCCGCTGCGGCGGGTGAACAGTCGCTGACCGTCGTACTCGGTGGTCGACGGGACGACGCGGCGGACCACCCGTAGCACCGGGTTGGTATCGGGGTGCACCTCGGCTTCCTGGTGGCGAGCGATCCGGAACGCCGTGAACAAGAGGAAGGCTCCGAAGACGTAGAGGACCCAGTCGAACGCCTCCAACAGGGCGACGCCGGCGAAGATGAACACCGCCCGGAGCACGAGCGCCCCGAAGATCCCCCAGAAGAGCACCCGGAACTGGTACTGGGCGGGCACGGCGAAGTACCCGAAGATGACCGCCCACACGAACACGTTGTCGACCGACAAGCTCTTCTCGATGAGGTAGCCGGCCAGGTACTCACCGCCCGCCGCGCCTCCGTACCACCAGGCGACCAAGGCGGTGAACGACAGCCCGAGCGTTATCCACACTGCGCTCTCGATCGCCGCCTCCCGGAAGCTGACCGCATGGGGGCGGCGATGCACGATCAGCAGGTCGGCGAGGAGCAGCAGACCGATGCCTGCCACCAACGCCGCCCACCCCCACGGCGGGACGTCGATCGAGACGAACTCGGCGGGTGCGGTCGCGGCTGCCAGCACGACTTCCCGCCTCAGCCTCGCCGTGCGGAGGGACGCGTCAAGATGGCTTCAGCTCCCGGGGGAGAAGGCGGGGTCGACGAGCCGAAGGTCGGCGGCGACGACGGTGGACAGCGGTCGGCTACTCCCATCGGACCCGGCGACCATACCGCGGGGGACCCGCTCAATAGGAGTCCGGCTCCCACCCGACAGCCTCCCTGGGGGGCCGGAGTTGCTCCCTGAGAGCCAGGGCGACCAGGGCTCCGAACACGAAGCCGCCGACGTGGGCGGCCCAGGCCACCCCGGAGTTGGGGCTCAGGAAGAACTGGGAGACGAACCAGAACCCCAGCAGCCACTTCGCCGAGATCTCGGTGAAGAACCCAAGGAAGAAGATGGGGACGATCGACAGGATCGGCGCGTTGGGGAACAGCACCAGGTACGCCCCCATGACGGCGGCGATGGCGCCCGATGCTCCGACGACGGGCACGGTGCTGTCTGGGTCGAGGACGACATGGGCAAGCGTGGCCACGATCCCGCCGGCCAGGTAGAAGGCGACGTACCACCACGGCCGCAGCCGATCTTCGATGTTGTTCCCGAACACCCACAGGAACAGCATGTTCCCGCCCAGGTGCAGCAGCCCGCCGTGGAGGAACATCGACACGAGGGCGGCCAGGTAGACGTTCTTGCCGGGGGCGAACGCCTGACCCCTCGGGTCGTCGCTGCACGCCGTCGGGTCACCTTCCAGGAATGTGTCCTCCACCTCCTCGTCGGTGAGAGGACGACCGTGCACCAGCTCGCAAGGGATGGCGGCGTTCTGGAGCGTCCACACGATCTCTTCGCGCTCGTCCTGGGCCGTGCGCTGCACGAACGTGCTCTGTCCCGACGGCTGGACGAAGAAGTAGATCCAGACGCACGCCCCGATCAGGAGGACGGTGACGAACGGGAAGGTGGTCGTCGGGTTGTAGTCCTTGAGCGGGATCATGTCCCCTCAGTATCCACCGGCTCGCCGCGCCCCCCGCACCGGCGTGACGACCCCCCACGCTCGCCTTTACGGAGCCGTCGCCCCGGGTATCTACAACGCGGAGCCGAGCTCACGCCCCGCCGGGTGAGCGACGCCCACTTGCACGGTCGTTCCCCTACCAGAGGAGACTCATGAGCGAGCAGCCCAGCCAGCACCAGGACGAGGAGACCCGAGCCGACGAGCAGGTGGAGAAGGCGGGGTCACCGACGCCCGCCGACCCCACCAGCGAGAAGGACGCAGAAGCCGCCGAGTAGGCCCCGAGTCCGGGCGCGCGGCCCTCCGGCCCCGCAGCGCCTTCGGTCGACGGAGCAGGTGAGACGGAGGCCGAGGCAAGGGAGAATGGAAGGCGTGCGAGGAGGCACTGACTCTCGGCCGGCGGCGCGCCGCTCAGCCGTCGTGGCGCGCCCGCCAACCGGCCCGAGGGGTACAATGAGCACGTCTCCTCGGGGCGAGCTGCGCTCGTGCGACCACCCCGGGGAGGGCCAGTCAGGTGCGCTGTTTCAGCCGACGGCCCGACGGAGAGGTGCCCTGGGACTTGCCATCGACGACGACGCATCGCCCGGACTCCCGAGGAGGGGCCGACGTTGACGCCCTATGAGATCCTCGGCGTGTCGGCCAAGGCATCCCAGAAGGAGATCACCGAGGCGTACCGGACGCTGGCGCAGATCTTCCACCCCGACCGGTTCGTCGACAGCCCCGAGCCCGTGCGCCGAGAGGCCGAGCGGCGCATGAAGAACCTCACCGAGGCCTACGCCCTGGCCCGCAAGGGCATCGGAGCCATGCCCGGAGGCGGCGGCGGCAAGGTGAGCCAGACCGTCGTCGAGCAGGTGTGGGAGGCGGAGGCCCGTGAGCGGGTGGCGCGGGCGGCGAGGGGCGTCCCCTGGCAGGAGGGAGTCCGAGCCCGGGCCAAGGCGGAGGCCGAGGCCAAGGAGGCGCGCCTGCAGCGGGAGCGGGCCGCCACCCACGGCAAGGCCATCGCCCGGCCCAAGAGCCGCAACGACCCGAGCATCCTGGCCGGCATCGGCGAGGCCCGCCACACCAACAAGATCACCTGTCGCGACTGCAAGAGCATCCAGTGGTTGCCCGCCGGCTGGGAGCCGACCCTGGCCGACACCACCTACTTCTGCTCGATCTGCGGCCGCCTTCTCCTGTCGCGCTGACCCCGGGGCGGTTCAGCTTCAGGCCGCGCACGCCGCGCACCTACATGTCGCCGTCATATTGCGAAAGCTCCCGTAGTACGGCGGCATAGATAGGCGATCCACCTAGAAGACGTTTTCACTCTTTCGCCCCAGATCGGCGGCCTCGTACAATGCGGCCGACCCGAGGCAGGAGCGTCTGAATGGCTCTTTGGTGGATCGGCAACATCCTCCTGATCTTCGTCATACCGCCGGTGGTGCTGCTGCTGCTCAACAAGGTCCTCCGGCCGATCCTCGAGATCGATCGGTACGTGGCCGACGTACTCGAGCACGGGGTGCTGCTCACCGGGACCCTCGACGCGGTGCCCAACCTCGTCCGCACCTGCGAGCTCACCGGCCAGTGCCGCCTCAACGTGACGCGCTACGGGCTCGCTCTGGCCCGGCTGCTTCCCGACTGAACCCCTCGTCCCCGCTTCGTCCCTCCTTCGACAACTTACAAAAAGGAGCCGCCAATGGGTGCCGCCACGATCGGGACGTTGGTGGGCGTGGCGATCATCGTCGCCGCCCTCGCCGCCTACCTGATCACCATCTCCTATGTCCTCTACCGGGTCAGCTTCCGGTTGGGCACGGTGCTCATCGGGGTGCGGGCGATCGTGGCCCAGACGGACGCTGTTCCCAAATACGTCGGCATCATCCTGAACGACGTCATGGCCATCGACCAGGCGGCCCACCAGCTCCTGTCGTGGGGAAAGACGCCGGAGGACATCTCCAAGGCCAGCCGCATGAGGGCAATGACGCCCTGACCCTCGCCGCACCACTCAGGAGGAATCGCGATGCGCCTACTCAGGCGAAAGAAGGCAGAGGACGCCGGCCAGGAGCAGAGCGGCTCCGAGGCCCCGGCCGAGGGCGCGGCGAGCGCCGACGGAGCCGACGCCGAGCCCGTCGGCCCTGAGCCCGCCGGCGTGGCGGCGGCCAGCGCCGACGGCGAGGACGCCGGGACGGTCGAGGACCAGGGCCCCGGGGACGCCGCCATCGCCATGGCCGACGGCGAGGGCGAGGAGGAGACGGCCGCGCCGGCCGCCGGGCCGGTGTCCGCCGCGCCACCGCCCGAGGAGGACGGCGAGGAGCGCCTGCCGGCCACCTTCTACTTCGAGGGCCTGTTGAAGAACGAGCGGCCGCCGAGCCGGGAGGAGCTCGACCGTCAGGCCGAGGCCGACTTCCACGCCGCCATCGCGCCGGCGGTGGGCCAGCTGCACGAGCTCGTGCCCGACGCCTCCTCGCCGGAGGACGCCCTTCGGCAGCTGACCGAGCGCTGGGAGGAGCCCCTCCCCGATCCCGAGGGCGAGGCCGAGCGCGGCCAGGACCCGTTCAAGCGGGGCCCGGCGGAGACGGCGGTCTACTACCGGATCCGCCGCCACTTCGAGAGCCCCAGGCGCCGCGTGGGCTTCGGCCGGGAGGCGTGGCGCCCGCCGCCGGGACTGGCCCGCGAGGCGATGCCCGCCCGAGGGCGGACGCGCGAGGCGCTGCCCAGCGGCCGGCGGTCGCGCCGGTCCTAGCAACCGTCGGCGGAGCTACTCGATCCGGGCGGCGATGGCCGCCTGACCCACGCTGATCGCCCCGTCGTTGGGGGGGAGCACCCGGTGGACGAGGACGCGCAGGCCCGCCTGGGCGACCCGGCGGGCCACCACCTCGGTGAGGCGGGCGTTCTGGAAGACGCCGCCGCTGAGGGCGACTGTGTCCAAGCCGTCCCGGGCGGCCAGGGCGACGGCGGTCTCGGCCACCGCCCGCCCGAGGCCGTCGTGGAAGCCGGCGGCGATGTCCTCGACGGCCGTGCCCCGCTGCCGCTCGGCGACGACGCGGGCGACGAGCGGGGAGGGATCGACCACGGTGAGCCCGTCGGTGGCGTTGGTTTCGACGTCCCACCCGGGAGCGTCCCCCAGCGGGACCCCCGCGGACGCCGCCTCGAGCTCGATGGCGGCCTGGGCCTCGTAGGTCACCCGGGGGCGCAGGCCGCACAGGGCGGCCACCGCGTCGAACAGTCGGCCGGCGCTGGTCGTGAGGATCGTCTCCGGGCGCTCGACCATGGCCAGCACGACGGGCCAGCGCTCGTCGGCGCCCTTTCCGTACTCGGCGGCGGCGTCGGCGCCCAGGGCGGTGTGGGCCCAAGAGAGGGCCATCCGCCAGGGCTCCCGGATGGCCCGGTTGCCGCCGGGGAGGCGCACCGGGCGTAGATGCCCGACCCGGCGGTAGCCGTCGAGGTCGCAGACGAGGAACTCGCCGCCCCAGAGGGTGCCGTCGGGGCCCATGCCCAGGCCGTCGAAGGCCACGCCCAACACTGGATGGTCGACGCCGTGCTCGACCAGGCAGGAGGCCACGTGGGCGTGGTGGTGCTGGACCGCCAGGGTGGGGAGCTCGGCCTCCACCGCGAACTTGGTCGACAGGTACTCGGGGTGGAGGTCGTGGGCGATGACGTCGGGGGCCACTCCGGCCAGGTGGCAGAGGTGCTCGACAGCCTGCAGGAACGAGCGGTAGGCGGCCAGGTGCTCGAGGTCGCCGATGTGATGGCTGGCGACGACGTTCTGCCCCTTGGCCACCGCCACCGTGTTCTTGAGCTCAGCGCCCACCGCCAGAACCTGGCGGCGGGCGGGCGCGAGTAGGGGGACGGGCTCGGGGGCGTAGCCCCGGGACCGGCGCACCATCTGCACGCGTGACGGTGTGGCCCGCACCACCGAGTCGTCGCAGCGGATGTGGATCGCCCGGTTGTGGGTGAGGATGAGATCGACCATGGGGCCGAGGCGCTCGACGGCGTCGGCGTCGTCGTGGGCGATGGGCTCGTCGGAGAGGTTGCCGCTGGTCATGACCAGGGGCCGGCCCAGCCGGGCCATCAGGAGGTGGTGGAGCGGCGTGTAGGGGAGCATCAGCCCGAGCTCGGGCAGGCGGGGGGCGACCCGCTCGGCGACCAGCGCTTCCGAACCGGGGGCCCGGGGCGCCAGGACGATGGGCCGGCGGGGCGATGACAGGGCCTCCTCGGCGGCCGGTGTGAGCTGACACAGGCGGCGGGCCGTCTCCAGGTCGGGGACCATGAGGGCGAAGGGCTTGTCGTCGCGGGCCTTGCGCCGGCGCAGCTCGGCCACCGCCTCGGGCTGGCCGGCGTCGACCGCCAGGTGGTAGCCGCCCAGGCCCTTCACCGCCACCACCGCGCCGGCCTCGAGCGCCGCCGCCGCCTCCTCGAGGGCGTCGTCCCGCTCGGCCCGCAGGTCGCCGTCCGGGCCCAGGAGCCGGAGATGGGGACCGCACACCGGGCAGGCGTTGGGCTCGGCGTGGAAGCGGCGGTTGGCCGGGTCCTCGTACTCCTTGCGGCAGTCGTCGCACATCGGGAAGACGGCCATCGTCGTGGCTTCCCGGTCGTAGGGGATCGAGAGGATGATCGTGTAGCGGGGCCCGCAGTTCGTGCAGTTGACGAAGGGGTACCGGAACCGGCGGTCGGTGGGATCGACCAGCTCGGCGGCGCAGTCGTCGCAGGTGGCGACGTCGACGCTGACCGCCACCGCCGGCGCTCCTTCGGCCCGGCTGTCGACGATGTGGAACCCTGACCGCTCCGGTGACACCGGCAGGGCCTCGACCCCGATGGTGTCGATGCGGGCCAACGGCGGCGCCTCCTCCAAGAGGCGGCGCTGCAGCTCGTCGAGGTCCTCGGCCAGTCCCTGGGCCTCGATCGTCACCCCCCGGCTGTCGTTGGCCACCGACCCGGCCACGCCCAGCTCCACCGCGCACCGGTAGACGAAGGGCCGGAACCCCACGCCCTGCACGGTGCCGGTGACGCGGATGCGGCGGGCTTCAGTGGTCATGCAGGCGGCCTCTCCTCGGACCGGCGGTCGATTCTGGCGCTGCGGCGACACAAGTCACCGCCGGTTCGCAGGAGGGGGTCAGCAGATCCGGGGGAGGGGGTCGCCGACGAGCATGTCGACGATGCGGTTGCCCCCGAAGCCGGTGTTGAGGATGACGATGCCGGGAGGCTCCTCGCGGACCTCGCCGATGATGGCGGCGTCGGCCCCCACCGGGTGGGCCCTCATGGCGGCCAGGGCGGCGTCGGCCTCGTCGGCCGGCACCACGGCGACGAGCTTGCCCTCGTTGGCGACGTACAGCGGGTCGATCCCGAGGATCTCGCAGGCGCCGTTGACGATGTTCCGCACCGGGATGGCCGACTCCTGGAGCACGACCGACACGTCGGCGGCCCGGGCCAGCTCGTTGCACACCGTGGCCACGCCGCCGCGGGTGGGGTCGCGGAGGAAGCGGGTGTTGGGCGCGGCGGCCAGCAGCTTGCCCACCAGGTCGTTGAGGGGGGCGGTGTCGGACGGGATGTCGGCCTCGAGGGCGAGATCGCCCCTGGCGATGAGCACCGCCACCCCGTGGTCGCCGATCTTGCCGGATACCAGCACCTTGTCGCCCGGCTTCACCGCCTTGGCGCTGAGCCGCACGCCGGCAGGGATGACGCCCACGCCCGCGGTCGTGATGTAGACGCCGTCGGCCGCCCCCTTGTTCACCACCTTGGTGTCACCGGTGACGATGTCGACGCCGGCGTGGAGGGCGGCCTCGTGCATGTCGGCCACGATCCCGTGCAGCTCGCCGAGGGGGAACCCGTCCTCGAGGACGAAGGCGGCCGACAGCCACTTGGGGGTGGCCCCCATCATGGCCAGGTCGTTGACCGTGCCGTGCACGGCCAGGTGCCCGATCGACCCGCCCGGGAAGTGGCGGGGCTTGACCACGAACGAGTCGGTGCTGAACGCCACCCGGTCGCCCGAGGGC
>DATACM010000060.1:0-6893 GCA_036259055.1 Acidimicrobiales bacterium
CCGGCGAACCCGATGGCGGCCCGAGCCATCAGGTCGGGCTCACCCAGGGCCCGAGCCACCGTCAACGCCGCCCCGTACGCCTCCCGAGCGCTCGGAAGGTCGCCGGCGCGGAACCAGGCTTCGCCCAGTGCGACGGACAGGTCATAGCGGCTGTGCTCGTCGACGTGGGCGGCGAGTGCCAGGGCTTCACGGGCCCGGGCGTAGAACCGCGCCGCGTCCTCGAAGGCGAGCGACGCCATCGCCGCACGGCCGGCCGCGGCGCAGTACTTCACTGCCTTGGCCCCCCGGTCCGCCGGCGCCGACAGGAAGGAGTGGTGTGCCAGCTCGGCCACGGCGGCCACGTCGTCGCCGTGCCGTTCCTCGAGGGCTTCGGCTATCCGGCGATGGACGTCGACCCGGTTGTCGGGGCTCAAGTCGTCGTACACCGTCTCCCGGTAGAGGGCGTGGGAGAACGCCCACCGGCCGAGCCCTACCTCCTCGACGATCCCGGCGCGCCCGGCCCGTTGGAGATCGTCGACGAGCGCGGGCATGGACTGGCGTTCGAGTGCGCACAGCGTCGAGAGGTCGAACTCCCGCCCCAGGGCTGCAGCGTCAGACAAGAGCTCGACGACCGCCGGTTCCACGCTCCCCAGGCGGCGGCCGATCAGCAGCTGCGAGTCCTCGGGCAGGCGAACCTCTTCTGCTCGGGGCCCGGCCTGGAGCTGGCGGGCCATCTCGAGGGTGAGGAACGGGTTGCCGTCGGTGACCTCCTGGACCCGCCGGACCACGGCCGCCGGCACCCCGGCACCCGCCCACCGTTCCAGCAGCTGGGCCACCCCCTTCTCGCCGATGCCGCCAAGGGCCATGACCCGACCGTGGCGCGCCGCGTCGGCGACCACCCGCCGGAGCCGGGGCGAGGCGGCCACTTCGTTGCCGCGGTAGGTGCCGACGACCAGCATGCGGCTGTCGCCCAGCTCCGCGGCCAGCCGGACGAGCAGGCGGAGGGACGGCTCGTCGGCGGCGTGGAGGTCGTCCAGAGCGACGAGAAGCGGTCGGTCGTGGGCGGCGGCGCGGAGGTAGGTGACCACGCTTTCGAAGAGGCGCGCCCGGGCGTCGTCGCTCTGGGAGGGCGGCGAGGGAACCAAGCCGGGAAGGCGCTCGCCGAGCTCCGGCGCCACGTGCGCCACGTCGGCCGCGCCCCCTCCGAGCTGGGCAGTCAGAGCGGTCGGGGAGACGTCGGCGGCGCACGCCCGGATCACCTGCCGCCAGGGCCAGTAGGCGGGGGCGCCACCTCCTTCCCAGCAGCGACCCCACGCGCAGTGGGCGTCGCTTGGCACGGCGAGCTCGACGAGCTCTTCGACGAGGCGCGTCTTGCCGATCCCCGGTTCTCCGGCGAGGAGAAAGAGGCCGCCCCGTCCCTCGGTGGCTTCGGCCAGGCCACCACGAAGCTCCTCCAACTGCTCCTCGCGACCCACCAGCGTGGCCGCCGCCCGCGAAGGCGCCGAGCCGAACGGCATCGGTTCAGCGTAGAGCGCGAACCGCGATACCCCTACGCTGGGGACGTGAGCGGCGGGCCGGCGCCACCGGGCACGGGACCCCTCTTCCTCGGACGGAGGGACGAGCTGGCCGAGCTGCGAGCCGGCCTCGACGACATCGCGTCGAGCCGGGGCCGCGCCTTCCTTCTCGCCGGCGAGGGAGGGATCGGCAAGAGCCGATTGCTCGATGCGCTGGTCGCCGAAGTGGAGCCGACGGAGGTCCGCGCCGTCGTCGGCCGGTGCTGGCAGCCCAGAGCTGCTCCTCCCCTCTGGCCGTGGGTGCAGGTGCTGCGTGCGTGCACCGCCGAGTTGGCGGACGACGCGCTCGAACGCCACCTGGGGCCGGGCGCCGCCGACGTCGCCGTGCTGGTCCCCGAGCTCGGCCAACGGCTCCCGGGCCTGGACCCCGTCCAGCCGTCGCCGTCTCCCGACGCCCGCCTGCGTCTGTTCGAGTCGGTGACGGCCTTCCTGGGGAACGTCGCCGGCGACGGCGGTCTGGTCGTCGCCCTCGACGATCTCCACGCTGCCGACGAGGCGTCCCTCCGGCTCGTCCAGCACGTGGCCGAGGGAGTGGGTCGCTCGACGATCCTTCTCGTGGGCACCTACCGGGACGCCCACGTCCGCAGCATTCCCCACCTGCATCGAGTGATCGCGGCGATCGCCCGCCACGGGCGGCGATTGGTGCTGGCCGGGCTGGACGAGCACGACGTGGCGACGCTGCTCGAGCACGCCATGGCCGAACAGGTGGAACCTACCGTGGCCCGCGAGGTGCACCTGGCGACGGACGGGAACCCGCTCTTCGTCCTGGAGGTCGGCCGCCTCCTCCGGATGGCGCCCGGTGCCAGCCTTCCCGTGCCGGAGGATGTCCACGACGTCATCCGCCGCCGCCTGGACGCCTTATCGCCGCCCGTGCGTGAGGTGCTCGGGGTGGCCGCCGTGGTCGAGCGGCCGTTCGACCTCCCCTTGCTCGGCGCCGTCTCCGACCTCGATGTGGATGCCCTCCGGCCTCTCCTGCACGAGGCCCTGGCGCTGGAGGTGATCGTCGAGGTGGCGCCCGGCCGTTGGTGGTTCAGCCACGAGCTCGTTCAGGAGACCCTCTACGACGAGATCCGCTTCTCTCGGCGCGTGGCCCTCCACCGCCGGGTGGGAGAGCTCCTCGAGCCCCGGGTGAAGCGCGAGCCTCCCGGCGAGGTCGGCGAGCTCGCCCATCACTTCTTCGAAGCGGCGCGGGCGGGCGACGGAGTCAAGGCGCGCGAGTACTGCAGCCTGGCGGGGGACGCGGCGATGGCGACACTCGCCTTCGAGGAAGCCGCCATCCGGTACGGGCGGGCGCTGGAGGCCCTGGCGGTGACGCCCCCGGTGGACGAGCGGGAGCGCCACCGGCTGCTCCTGTGCCTGGGCCGGGCCCACGTGCGACTCGGCGACCTCGTTCAGGCCCGCGAGTGCCAGAGGCGGGCGCTGAAGTCGGCCCGGGCGGTGGGCTCGGCGGAGCTGCTGGCCGCCGCGGCGGTGGGGTTTCTGGACGAGCCGGGATGGCCGGTCGACGAGACCCAGGCCAGCGTCGTGGCCGAGGCCAGGGCGGCACTTCCCGACGAGGACGGCCCGCTCCTCGCCAGGGTCCTCCTGGCCCTGGGCACCACCGCCCGCAACCGGGGGACGGCCGTCGGCATGGCCGACGAAGGGCTGGCCATGGCCCGACGCCTCGGACACCGAGACACGCTGCACGCGTGTCTCGCGGCGCGGCTCGATGTCGACAGCGAGCTCGACGTTCCCGACCGAAGGCTGGCCCTCGCCGACGAGTTGATCGGCGTGGCCGAAGAGACCGGTGATCTCGAGCTGCTGCAGCGTGCCCGCCAAAGGCGGGCCCGTGAGCGCCTGGCGGCGGGAGACGTCGGCGGGGCCGCCACCGATCTCGAGCTGGCGGCGCAGGACGCCGAACGACTCCGCCTCCCTTCGCTCATCCGGAGTGCGACGGCGTGGCGCGCCGGGCTCGCTGTGCTGCAGGGCCGGTTGGACGAGGCGGCGCGACTCGCCTGTCGGTCGGGGGCGCCGGGCGTCGACGACGACGTTCTCTTCCCGCTGTACGCCCTGCGCCGGGAGCAAGGGCTCGGCGAGGACATGGCGGACGTCGCCCGGCGGTGGGTCGGTGACTCTCCCGACCGGGTTCCTCCACTGGCCCGGGCCATGCTGGCCCTGGCCCTGGCCGAGCTCGGGAAGTGCCAGGAGGCGCGGCACGAGATCGAGGGCGTCGTGGACGAGCTCCTCCACGGGCCGGCGTCAAGAGGCCCCGCCGGTGCCGCGGTGGTCGCCGACGTGTCGTGGATCATCGGCGAGGCCGAATGGGCGGGCGCCGCCTACGAGTGCCTTCTCCGGTGGCCCGAGCGTCACCTCCTCGTCGGCGCCGGCTGCTCGCTCGGCGCGTCCAGCCGCTATCTGGGCCAGCTGGCCACCCTCCTCGGCCGCCCCGAGGAGGCGGAGGCCCACTTCGAGGCCGCTCATCGGGTGCACGAGCGCCTGGGCGCGCCGGGATGGCTCGCCCATGGACGGGTCGACCACGCCCGGATGCTGCTGGCGCGGAACGCGGCGGGCGACGCCGCCCGGGCGCGGGACCTCGCCGCCGCCGCACAGAAGAGCTACCGGGCGCTCGGAATGGCCGCTCACGAGCGGAGAGCGGGTGCCCTCGTCGACGAGCCGGGGCCGCCCGCCGCGAGTGCCGGTCCTGAACACGGAGTGTTCACCCTCGAGGGCGAGTACTGGGCCATCCACTACGGCGGCGCCGAGGCGCGGCTTCGTGACAGCAAGGGCCTCCGCTACCTGGCCCGTCTACTGCAGGCGCCGGGCCAGGAGGTCCATGCCCTCGACCTGGTGGTCGGCGAGGGAGGGCGAGGCGCAGCATCGCTCGGGGCGGCTCGGCAGTCGGGTCTGGGGACCACCGTGAACGGCGACGCCGGTGCGGTGCTCGACGCCCGAGCCAAGGCCGCGTACAAGCGGCGCCTCACCGAGCTCCGAGCCGACGTCGAGGAGGCGGCGGCGTACAACGACCTCGGACGCCTCGAGCGGGCCCAGAGCGAGATGGACTTCCTGGTGGCCGAGCTGGCCGCCGGCGTGGGCCTCGGCGGGCGGGACCGCAGGGCGGCGTCCGACGCCGAGCGGGCCCGCCAGAGCGTGACCCGGGCGATCAAGGGGGCGGTCGACCGCATCGCCGCCGCCCATCCGGCGCTCGGGGAGCACCTGCGGACGACCGTGCGCACGGGGATCTATTCCTGCTATGCCCCCGACCCTCGTGTCCCCATCCGCTGGGAGTCTCCATGACCCCTCACGGGGGCCCCGTGACCACGCGGCCCAGCTCGCTCAGACGGACGGCCTGGGCCCGAGCCACCAGCTCGGCCACGGCGTCGAGGCTCCACCGGTAGGACGTCAGGGCGCAGACGACCTCATGGGCTTCTGTGGCATGTGCGTCGCGGTCCTGGTGGTAGGCGGCGAGCGCTTGGCTCAGCGGCCGCCGTCCCGAGAGACCGTCGTCGATGGCGCTCGCCAGCAGGTGGGCCTCGGTGCAGACGTCGGAGGCTCCCAGGCAGAGGCTCGTGTCGTGGGGGTGCGCAGCTTCGCCGACGAGGGCCCACCCCTCGCCCCACGGCATCCGGAGGCTGCTCGCCAGGTCGGCGGTGCCGCCCAGGCGGCCCTCCCTCGTCGCCTGCTGCAACCGGCTGGCGACCAGCGGGAACCGCCCGATCTGGGCCATATAGGTCTGCTCCGGGGCTCGCTTGTAGGAGGCCCATTCGGTGACTGGCCGGGCGGCGACGACACAGGCCAGCCCGCCGTCGGTCGGGTACACGGCCACCGCCCGCCGGTCGGCGAGGAGGACCTCGGGAGCAGCCCCCGCCGCCCCCCGCCAATAGGCGTGGTAGCAGCAGTTGGTGCCCGGCCGCTCGTGGTAGGTCTCCGCCCCCACCACCCGAGCGACCAGCGAGTTCCGGCCGTCGGCCCCCACCACGATGCGGCAGCGCTCGTAGACGCTGTGCCCGTCGGCACCGGTGCCGACCACACCGGACACCCTGCCGCCCTCCCAGACCAGGTCCTTGGCGGGCCACCCGAGACGGACCTGAGCGCCGGCGTCGACCGCGGCAGCCGACAGCAGCGAGACGAGGATCGTTCGGCGAGGGGCGTAGGTGAGCGGGCTCTCGGGGGGGTTGGGCAGGTCGAGGCGATCCGCGCCCGCCCACACAGTCGTGCGGTCAGCCGCCGGGCAGCCGGTCGCTACGAGCCGATCAAGGAGACCCCAACGCTCCAGCAGGACGACGGCGGCCGGGCTCAGGGTGTGGGGCGAGGAACTGTCGGGTGCGGCACCGTTGCGCTCCAGCACGAGCACCCGGTAGCCCCGGCGTGCGAGGAGCAGCGCCACCGAGCACCCGGCGGGCCCACCGCCGACCACGACGACGTCGTGCACGCCGACAAGCCGTGAAATCGAAGTGCACGGTCGTGCACCGCCCCGGCGCCGACTGCACGTCCGCCCCGTCCGTCGTCACGCCGTCGTGGACGACAGCCCCAACCAGGAGAGACGTGGTGAGGAAGATGAGCACACTTCGACGGCTGGCGGCGGCGGTGATCGTCGTTGCCGCCGCCGCCTGCGGCGGCGGCGGCTCCGACGAAGCGGCCGAGCAGACGCTCGTCTTCGCCATCGAGGGGGATCCCACGGTCCTCGACGGCGCCCGGGGCAGCGGGGGCCCCTCGGCTCGCGTCGGCTCTCAGATCTTCGAGGGCCTCCTGACCGTGGGGCCCAACGGCGAGCTGCGGCCCTCCCTCGCCCGGTCCTGGCGTCGGAGCGCCGACGGCCGCAGCTGGACGTTCGAGCTCGAGGAGGACGTGAAGTTCCACGACGGGACTCCATTCGACGCCGCGGCCGTGTGTGCCAACTTCGAGCGCTGGTACCACTCGAAGGGCATCCTGCAGACCCAGGCCGTCTCGCTCGCCTGGCGCGCCATCTTCGGCGGCTTCGCCACCCGGGACGATCCGTCGGCGCCGGCGGAGAGCCTGTACGCCTCGTGCCACGCCAACGACGCCCACCAGGTCGTCGTCAACCTCACTCGACCATCGGGGCGGTTCCTCCCGGCGATGACGTACTGGCAGTTCACGATGGCCAGTCCCGACGCCCTGCGGCGCTACGGGGCCGACCAGGTGTCGGGGACGGGCCAGGCCCCCAAGTTCGAGGGCACCTTCGGCACCGAGCACCCGATCGGCACCGGTCCGTTCAAGCTCGAACGGTGGCTGCCCAACGACAGGGTGGTACTCGTCCGCAACGACGACTACTGGGGCGACGAGCCCAAGCTCGACAGGGTGATCTTCCGGCCGATCCCCGACCCCACCGCCCGCCGCCAAGCC
>DATACM010000061.1:0-15087 GCA_036259055.1 Acidimicrobiales bacterium
GCCCAGGCGCCCCAGGCCGAGCTGCTCTTGTTCGGCGGGTACTCGGAATGCGCCCAGGCTCTCGGCGACGGGCGGGTGGTGGCGGTGAGCACCGACGCGCCCATCCTCGCCGGCCTCGTGCAGCAGAGCGGCGGGGCCTACAAGCTGGTCAGGGCCCCCTTCAGCGACGAGCCCTACGGGATCGGCCTGAAGAAGGGTGACGACGCCTGGCGGGCGTTCATCAACGACCGCCTCGAGGCGATCTATGCAAGCGGCGAATGGGCTCAGGCGTTCCGGAACACCCTGGGCAAGATCGGCCTTGACCTGCCCACGCCGCCCCCCGTCGACCGTTACAGCTCGACCGTGAGCGCCACGACCACCGCGGCCGCCGGCGCCACGACGACGTCGGCTGGGGCCGCCACCACGACCAGCCGGCCGTAGCGCCCCAGAGGGCGCGGTGGACGTCGTCCTCGACAACCTCGACGACTATCTGGAGGCGATGCGCACCACGGCGATCCTGACCGTGGTGTCCTTCGCCGTCGCCATGGCGATCGGAGTGGTCATCGCCACGTTCCGGGTGAGCCCGGTGCCCCCGCTGCGACTGGCCGGAACCGTCTGGGTCGAGGCCTTGCGCAACACACCGCTCGCCGTCCTGTTCCTCCTCTTCTTCTTCGGGCTCCCCAAGGTCGGGATCCTCTACTCCCCGTTGGTGTCGTCGCTCATCATCCTGTCGATGTACACGAGCACTTATGTGGCCGAGACGGTCCGAGCCGGCATCAACTCGGTGTCGCGTGGCCAGGCCGAGGCGGCCCGTTCCTTGGGCCTCACCTTCGTGCAGGTCTTAGCCGGCATCGTGATGCCCCAGGCCCTGCGCACGGTGGTCGCTCCCCTCGGGAGCGTGCTCATCGCCCTCATCAAGAACTCCGGGATTGCTTCCACGATCGCCGTCATGGACCTGACCGGTCTGGCTCGGGCTCTCGGAGACTCCACAGCCCAACCCGTCGCCACCTTCGCCGGAGCGGCGGTCGGCTACCTGATCCTGGCGCTCCCGGCAGGGTGGGGGGTCGGCGTCCTCGAGCGGCGGGTGGCCATCAAACGATGAAGGCGCGGGCACCGGTGACGGCGTCGTTCCTGGGGGACCAGCTCGGCCCTCGGGGCCGGCGCCGAGTGAGAGCCGCGTCGGTGGTCTCGATCCTGGCAATCGTCGCGATCCTCGTTGTGGCGGCGAACCGGCTCGGCGACAAGGGCCAGTTCGCCGACAACCTCTGGCGCCCGCTCCGCCAGTGGTCGGTGCTCAACTTCCTCCTCTCGGGCCTCGTCCTCACCCTCAAGGCGGCGGCCGTGGCCATGGTGATCGCCATGGCCATCGGGATCGTCATGGCGCTCGGCCGCCTGGCCAAGAACCGGCCGATCCGCTGGGTGAGCGGCGCCTACGTCGAGTTCTTCCGGGCGATGCCCCTGATCCTGTTGATCCTCTTCTGCTGGCTCGGGCTTCGGCAGCAAGGCTTGGACATCAGCCCGTTCCAGGCCCTCGTGCTGGGTCTGTCCGTCTACAACGGCGCGGTGCTCGGCGAGATCTTCCGGGCCGGTGTCCTCTCCCTCGACCGGGGCCAGAGCGAGGCGGCCTCCGCCCTCGGCCTCGGGTACTGGCAGTCGATGCGTGCGGTCATACTGCCCCAGGCCGCTCGTCGGATGGCGCCTGCCATCGTCAGCCAGCTGGTGACGCTCCTGAAGGACACCTCCCTCGGCTACGTCATCAACGTCGACGACGCCCTCCGCCGGGCCCGCGACACGGGCACGTTCTACGGCAACCACCTGCAGGCGTTCGCCCTCATGGCCCTCTGCTACATCCTCATCAACCTGGCTCTGAGCCGCCTGGCCAACTATCTCGAGGTCCGCCAGCAGCGCCGCCTCGGCGCCCAGCGGATCGACGTCGGCGGCGTCGAGGACCTGGCCGTCGTCGGTGCCCAGGCCTCGGTGCAGGCCTAGAGAAGGTCGAACACGTCGTCGGGGTCGGCGGCCATCAGCTGGTCGGCCAGCGCCTGCTTCATGGCGGTGAAGCGCTCCTTCTCCTCGGCGGTGAGCTCGGGGGACTGAGCCAGCCGCCCGAACTCCTCGGTGACGAAGCCTTCACGCAGCAAGAGCGACACCGTGCGATCGCGGTAGCCGACCGTGAAGGCGAAGGTCCGGAGGGCGTCGCCTCGCTCCGGCCGTCCGAGCGCGGGGTCGACGACATAGCGGCCGTCGGTCAGGGCTCGGGTGACCAGCTCGAAGGCGTCACGAACGCCCGGCCCGCCAAAGGCCGTGCGGACGAGGACTTCCCGCCGCTCCACCCGCCCCTGTGGTTCGAGCAGGGCGAAGGCCCGCTCCATCAACTTGAAGCCGAGGGCGACGCCTCCAGGGCTGTGCGGCCCGCTGTAGCGCAGCATCTCGTCGACGGTGAAGCGCAGAGGCGTCCCTTGCTCCTGGACCTCGATGCTGTCGCCCATCGGGGGCATCCTCGCACGCGGGGGCCCGCACACCCCCGTCAGGACCGGTGTGCTGTTGATGTCTACACGCCGCTCGTTCAGGAGGAAGCTCATGACGGCCTGCCCGAAACAGTCCTTGCCCGCCGTCAAGGCGGGCGTCTACACCCGGATCTCCTCGGACCTGAGCCTGCCACTGCGCAGCCCTGCGCTAGTCGTCGGAGAAACGGTCCACGACGGCC
The DNA here is from genome assembly GCA_036259055.1 of Acidimicrobiales bacterium. Classification (GTDB taxonomy): domain Bacteria; phylum Actinomycetota; class Acidimicrobiia; order Acidimicrobiales; family AC-14; genus DASZJY01. The sequence goes on from DATACM010000061.1 coordinate 2,687, forward strand.
TCATTATTTCTGACCTCAGGGGTATCGCGTTGGCCCGCTTCGGCGATGACCGAGGTTAGTTAGACGCCCGCCAACGGAGCGTTCCCATCGAAAAAGGCGACCTGTCGGCGACGGCAGGGAGCAACGTCGCCGGGGCTGCGAAAGCAGCTGGCCGGACTACCGAAGTGGAGGAAGAGTGCTCACCAAGGCGATCGTCGTTTCCGCCCTCGGCGCGGTCGATCGATCTCGGCCGGCTGGCCCAGGACAAGCGCAACGACCAGGTCCCTCTCACCGGCCCCTCCGGGCCGCCGGGTACTCCCGGGCCCCGTCGGACCGATCGCTCAAGCGCGCCGGATGTCGTGTCGAGAGATACCTAGCGATTGCGGGATCGACCACGCATGGGGAGGACGCCGAGTGCGTTCCACGCGAGTCCATCACGGTTTCACGACCGTGAGCGACGACGAATTCGCCGGCCTGTGATGGTTGGCGCCCTCCGGGGCGTGCTCAAGGCGGTCATCGTCTGCTACGCGGTGGTCATCCTGGGGTTCGTCTGGCTGACCAAGGACCTGACGTTCGCCACCCTGGCCCGTGATCCGCTGTTCGCGTCGTACTCGATCGCGGTGGTGATCTACGTGCTGGGCCGGTTCGCGCTCTCGCTGCTGTACCGACCGGTGCCCGATCGGGGCTTCCGCCCCACCGTGTCGATCATCATCCCCGCCTTCAACGAGCAGGACGGGATCATCGGGACCATCGCCTCGTGCATCGAGACCGACTATCCCTCCCACCTGACCGAGGTCATCGCCATCAACGACGGGTCGACGGACCGCACGTGGGAGCGGATCCTCGAGGCCAAGGGCCGCTGGCCCCAGCTCTACGCCATCCACCTGGGGGCGAACTACGGCAAGCGGGGGGCCATGGCCGAGGGCATCCGGCGCGCTCGGGGGGACGTGCTCGTCTTCGTCGACTCGGACTCGTACCTGGACGCCGACGCGGTCACCGCCATCGTCCAGCCCTTCACCGACCAGCGGGTGGGAGCGGTGGTCGGGCACGCCCAGGTACGCAACGCCTCGGTCAACTGGATGACCAAGATGCAGCAGGTCCGCTACTACTCCGCCTTCCGGGTCATCAAGGGCACCGAGTCGATGCTCTCCGGCACGGTGACCTGCGCCTCCGGGTGCTGCGCGGCCTACCGGCGCAGCGTGGTCATGCCCCTGCTCGAGGAATGGGAGTTCCAGACGTTCCTCGGCCGCCCAGCCACCTTCGGCGACGACAGGGCGCTGACCAACCGCATCCTGGCCCGCCACCGGGTGGTTTACCAGGAGACGGCCCGGGCCGAGACCGTGGCACCCGAACGGCCCCGGGTCTTCTTCCGCCAGCAGCTCCGGTGGAAGAAGTCGTGGCTGCGGGAGTCGATGCAGGTGGTCCGCTACTTCTGGCGGAAGAACCCGATCGCCGCCCTCTTCACCTACGCGTCGATCGCCTTCCCGTTCATGGCGCCGTTCGTCGTGCTTCACGCCGTGGGCGGGCGGCTCGTCGGTGGACATCCCGGCGGCCTGTGGTTCTACGTCATCGGCAGCTACGCCATGGCCCTGCTCTACTCGCTCTACTACGCCTTCAAGCGCCACGACGGGCTGTGGTTCCACGGCATGACGTTCGTCGCCCTGTACATGAGCGTGCTGGTGTTCCAGACCTACTGGGGGATCTTCACCATGCGGGACACGCGCTGGGGCACCCGGACCTCCACGGTCGAGCACGCCCGAATCGACCAGAACCGGCTGGTGGCCCTGCCGCCCGTCGATGCAAGCCGGCCGACGCAGCCCGTGGGGAGGGCGGCATGAGCCCGCTCACGTTGCTCGAGCGGCCGCCGGCGCCGCCTGCGGCTCCCGCTCCTCGCCCGCCACGTGCTGGTGCGACGCTCGCCCCCCGGGTGCCGCGGACGGTCGGCGAGACCCGGGCGCAGGTCCGCCAGCTCGTCGTCGGCCTGGTCGCCCTGCCCCTGACGGTCCTCCCGTTCGTGGCCTACCTGAACATGACGCCCGAGGGACGACTGGTGCGCGACCGCGCCCTCGTCGCCCTGGCCCCGCCCCGCCTCCCCACCCTCTCTCCCGAGCAGCGTGCCGCGGCCGTCGCTGCCGCTCCTCGCTACGACAACGCCGTGATGGCCCTCGCCTACCACGGCATCGGTTCGGCCGGCGACGGCGAGGGGGGCTTCGTCATCTCGGCGAAGCAGTTCGGAGAGCATCTCGCCACCTTGAAGGCGGCGGGCATGCGGACGGTGACCGCGGCGCAGGTGGCGGCCGCGTTCACCGGCGGGGAGCCCCTGCCGCCCAACGCGGTCATGATGTCCTTCGACGACGGACGCTCCGACGCCATGATGTTCGCCGACCCGCTACTCGACCAGGCGGACATGTCGGCCACCATGTTCCTCATCGCCGACGCGGCGTCGAAGCCGGGCATCTACTACGCCTCCTGGGAGCGGGTGGAGAGCTACGCCGGTTCGGGACGCTGGGACATCCAGTCCCACACCGCCGCTTCGCACCGCGAGCACAAGGCGGTCGGTGGCGACTCCCTGCCCCTCCTGACCAGCCTGAGGCCCGGGGAGTCCCTAGCCGGGTACGGGGCCCGCATCGACGACGACCTGGAGAAGGCGAGCGCCGCCATCGAGGCTCACGTCGGGCGGCGGCCGGTGGCCTTCGCCTACCCCTTCGGCGCCTACGGAGCCGACCGGAGCAACCACCCGGCCATAGCAGGCATCCTGCGCGACAAGGTGGCCCGCCAGTACGCCGTCGCCTTCCACCAGGACGAGCAGGAGACGGTCCCGCTCCTCACCGCCGACCACGACCTGCTGCGGTTGCGACGGGTCGAAGTGCAGAACTGGTCGGGATTGGAGTTGCTCGAACGGATCGAGCGGGCGCGTCAGCTGGCGGCCGAGCCCGACGGCGCTCCGGCGACCACCACGCCGGAAGCCCCGGCTCCGCCGGTCGCCGCCGGACAGGCGCCCACCGGCTCCGGCGACACGTCGTCGCCGCCGAGCACGTCACCCGGGCCGGCCGCGGCCCGGTCGGTCGCACCGCTCACGACCGTCGCCCCTTCTCCCGCCGGCATCCCTGCAATTCTGCCGGCGGCCCCGTCGGTGAACGTCACGGTCCCCACGGCGACCACGCCCACGGTGACGACGCCTCCTGCCCCAGTGGTGACGACACCCCCGACGCAGCCGCCGCCGCCCACCGCGTCACCGCCGACTACTACACCACCGGCCACCGTGTGCAAGCCGGCGGGAAAGAGCGGGAAGTGCGCCGGTGGCTGACCCGCCTCGGCGCGGGCCGAAGGCCCTGGGAGGCTTCCCGGCCGCGGTCAGCCCTCGGTGAACCGGATGTCGAGGGTGCCGAGCGCCGATGAGCTGTCCGAGGTCGCCGAGCAGCAGGGCTTCAGCCTCGACCTCGAAGGTTGGGACGTGGCGCTCGAGCTCAGGTGCAGTGGTCGGGCGGAGGCCGCCGACGGGTAATTGATGGGCCTCGCGGTCGCCGGCCCCCGAACGAGCCGCGGCGTCGAGTTCGCTACCCCTGGCGTGACCCAGGCAAGGCGCCGTGGCTTAGGAGACCATGGTCGGCATCCCGCAGCCGGAACGACGACCGGGTCCCGCAGGAGGAACCTCCAGCGGACGCCGATGCTCCGCCAGGGCAAGACCGGACGGTGTCCCGTAAGAGTGGTCGGTGAAGCGTCCCGGTGACGGCGACCTATGCGGTGCAGCCCTGAGCCAGCCGCGATTCACGCACGGTCTTCTCCGAACCCGCTCGCGGTCTGGCGCTCTGAGTCCGTTTCGAGTCACTGACAGTGGGATGGTCAGACTTGCTCTGGGGACATTGACTTCACATGGGGAGGACCACGGACCACTGCGCCCGCTCGGTCCGCTCGTGCCCGGGACTGCCGCCGCCGCCGTGTCGCCGGGCGGCGCGATCACCGCCCGGCGACCCGTGGGCACGGCCGTGCTACGAAGCTGCCGCCGGCTGCAGGTCGGGCTCCGTCGCCAGCATCGCCGCGAGCATGTGGGCGAACTCCGCCTGGTTCGGGGCCACCGCCGGCTGGGCGTCGGGCACCGACTCGAGCACCTGGAGGAAGCGCCCGAGCGACGTCCCGCTCGCCGCCGGCAGGTGCGAGGAGAAGATGCGGCTGGGCTGCAGGCGGCGCACGCCGTCGAGCACCTGGTCGAACCGTTGCCGGTCGACGAGGTGGGTCCAGGGCGAATCCATGGTCGCCCAGGCCTGCATGCCGCCGGCCAGGGCGTCGTGGGGCACCTCGGCGGCGTCCTCGGTGGCCTCGGGCAGGAGGGCGCCGAAGGAGTCGACCGAGAACAGGGCGCCCGTCGCCTCGTCGAACACCCCGGTCGACAGGGGGTTGTCGTACAGCGGCGGCGGCACGGCCCGCAGCGTCCGGTCACCCACCGGGAGGCGGTCACCGGCCCGGATTGCGTGCACCCTGTCGAGCGGCACCGGCCACCACGTCGCCATGCGCATGGCGGCGAAGGCGTGGGTGGCGAGCCGGGCGTGGGGAGCGATCTCCATCACCCGCTGGACGCTTCCCGTGTGATCGGCGTCGTCGTGGGTGAGCCACAGCCACCGCAGGGCCCTCGGGTCGATGACCGACGCCAGCGCGTCGACGAACTGGTCGCCGTCGACCGCGATGCCGGTGTCGATGAGCACCGGCTCGTCTGCCAACAGCACGTAGGCGTTCACGGGGAGAACCCCGACGCCCGGGATGCCGAGGTTGGTCGGGAGAACGTGGACATCGGGCGCAGCCTGGTACGGAGCGTCCATCAGGCACCTCCTGGTCGTGAGCAGTTCCACTCCCAGGGCGTTCCGTCCGGGCTGCCGCCGTTCAGTCAGGACTGAACGATCCAGCGAACGTCGTCGGCCTCATCGGGTTCATAGGCACAGTAGAGGCCGGTACGGAGGCGGCGGTCGAGGACCGTCCCCGCCTCGGGCAGGACCTCGCACACCTTCGCCGTCGCCGCCCGGAGGGCCCTCGTGACGTTGAGACGGGCCCGCTCTGCCACCGACGAAGCGCGCCGGCTCCGCCCGCCCAGCCCGAAGGCGTGAGCCAGCTGGGCCACGATCTGGTCGAGCTCCCCCTGGAGCACCTCGGCCCGCTCGGCGGCTCCCGCCTCCAGAGCGTCGTCGATCTCGGCGCGGAGCGCCTCGATCCGGTGGCGGTAGGCCTTCCGGGCCCGTGCGTCGACGAGCTCGCCGGCGTCGCCGAGGTGGCGCCGGTCCGCGGTCCCTTCCCCGGCGGCCACGCCTTCCACCCGGTCGACCAGGTCGAGCGCATGCCGCTCGACACCGGGGATGCGGAGCAGCTCGGCGAGGTAGCGGAGACCTTTGGTGTCGCCCAGCCGGGCGCGGGTGTCGCCGCACGACACCACCCACCCACGGCCCTCGCCGGCGAGGGTCGCCGTCCGCCGGGGGCGGCGGCCGGCCGTCGTGGGAGCGGCCACGCCGAAGCGCTCGAGGAGGGCGACATGGCCGTCCTGCAGCACCACGTCGAGCCCGGCCAGAGCCGCCCCCGCCCTGGCCGCCTCCACCATGGCCGCCGCCCGGTTGCCCGCTCGCTCGTGGAGCTGCACGAGGTCGAGGTGGAGGGTGGCCCGGAGCAACGGCACGCCCTCCGCCGGGAGGTCGTCGAGGGCACGCTCCACCGCGGAGATCGCGGCGGCGGTGTCGCCGGTGGCCGCCAGCACCCGGGCACGGACCGCGGCGAGCCTCGCCTGAAGCGCGGGGACGTCCAGTCCCTGGGCGCGGGCGACCATGTCATCGCACGCGGTGCTCGCCGCCTCGACGTCGCCGCCGGCCAGCTCGGTGTCCACCAGCACGGCGAGGAGCTCGGCCGCCCGCAAGCGGTCGTCTCCCATGGCCCGCAGCCCTCGCACGGCGGTGGCCCGGGCGAGGTCGTGGTCGCCGCGGGCCAGGTGCAGGCGGGCGGCCGGGAGCAGCGCCTGGAGGTGCCCCTCCTTGCCGAGCAGCAGCATCTCGGCCTCGGTAAGGCGACCCTGGCGGATGCGGAGCTCGGCCAGGGCGATCGCCGGGTGCCAGCTCGGCGCGTGCGTGGCGGCCTCGAACACCTCGCTGGCCCGGGTCAGCATCGCCTCGGCCTCGCTCCACCGGCCGAGCTCGCACAGCGCCGCCGCCTGGACGCTGTCGCAGTGGTTGCTCAGGAACACCGGGGCGCCGGGAGCCTCGCCGATGAGCCCTTGACGGCGGAGGGCGTCGACCCACGAACCGGCCCTGTCGAAATCGGCGGTGAAGTAGCACGCGGTGAAGAACGAGCACACGGACTTCCCCGCCGCTTCGACGTCGTCGGCCGGCCCGCACGCGAGGGCCATGGCCTCGTCGAGGAGCGCCATGCCTTCGGCGATCCGACCGCCCTGGACGTGAGCCAGGCCGGCGTCGGCGAGCGCCTTGGTCTCGAGGTTCACGTCGCCGAACCGCCGGGCCCGGTCGAGGGCGAGCTCGGCCCGGGCGAGCAGCTCGGCGGGGTCGTCGACGTCGCACCCGAGGGCGGCCACCGCCACCCAGCCCTGCTCGATGCACGGTGGCTCGTCCTCGATGAGGCGGGTCGCCCGGAGGAACCAGGCGCGGGCTGCGGTCTGGTTGCCCAGCCCGTAGGCGAAGAGATCGCCGAGCCGGGCGCAGGCCAGCGCGGCTCGACGCCAGTCGCCTGCGGCGGTGAACGCACGGACCGCGGCGGACAGGTGGGCGGCCGCAGCGTCGGTCTCGAAAGCCCTCATCGCCTCGTCCGCGCGCTGCATCTCACGGATGGCGTCGACCCCAGCCATGGTCACCGATGATGCCTCGCCCGCCGGGCTTCCGGGTACTCGGGCGCGGGGCGGAGCCGGCGTCGCCGGCGTGGCCGAACCTCCGGGGACGTCTAGGGCCGGACCAGCGGGGGCGGCGCCGCGCCACGGCGACGAGCGTCGCGGCGGCGGAGGGCGGTGAGCAGGACGATCCCGGTCGTCCCGCCGACGGTGTAGACGCCGAGGAGGACACCGCCCACGACCGTCCGCACGAGCCGCGGAGCGAGGCTGCGGCCGAGGGCGATCTGGCCTTCCTCGTCGAACCGCGAGGTCGAGCCCAGGCGGAAGGTACCGGGCTCGTCGATGCGCACGGTGAGCACGGCGCGGCCCTGACGGCCACCGATGGCATAGGTGAGGGAGCCGTCGTATTCGTCGAGGGAATCGGCGCCGATGCCGGGGCCCCGCATGGTCACCCGGATGTCCGGGTCCTCGCGATCGGCGTCCGGTCCCTCGTAGTAGACGGTGTAGCCGCCGGGCTCGTCGATGGTGACGGGGGCGTCGTCGCCGACGCCGACCCGCTGGAAGCCGTCCACCTGGCGGTCGATGCCGCGGATCCCCCCCACGATCCAGAGGACCGTGGCGATGACGCCCACCAGGCCCACCGCCCCGCCGACCCAGTACCAGGCCCGGGACGGCCCACCCGAGGGGGCGGGCGTCACTCGTCGTTCGCCTCCTCGGAGGGCTCACGCATCTTCCGCCGCAGGACGAGGATGGCGATCGCCAGGCCGATGACGACGGCGGCGAGGACGCCGATCTTGAGCACGGCGTCGGACGTCTTCTGGCTCTCGATGCGGAACGTGGAGACGACCACCATCTCCTTGATGGCGGCCAGGATGCCGACGAGGAGGAACGGCTCGGCCACCAGCTGGTGCTCGTCGATGGCCTGGCGCACCGCGGCCAGGAGCTCCACGAGGATGAAGACGATGAGCAAGGAGTTGAGAGTGGCCTCGATGGCGTCCTCGACGCCCTTGGACACGTCCGTGGCGAAGTGGTACACGGCCACCGCGAGGACGATGAGGGAGCCTCCCGCCAGCAGGAGGGCGGTGAGGGCGTAGATGAGGTCCTCGGCGATGTGGAGGCCCTGGGTCGTGCCGGCGGCGATGTGCCCCTGCCGCGCGGCCGTGCGCTCCCGATCCTCGGCGCTTTCCCGGCGCTTCTCATCACCGCGCCGCGACTTCTCGGTCGTGACCATTCCACAGTGTCATTGACGGCGGTGCTTTGTGCCAAAACGCGAAGCGAAGCGCTCCACTCCGCGGTTGGTCAGCCCTTGTGGCGGCCGACCACCCACCACAAGGCGGTGGAACCGGCCAGGGCGGCGGCGTTGAGGCCGGCGGGGACGGGCCGGCGGCGGAGGAGAAGGCCGGCGACCACCGCGCCGGTGCCGGTCTCGAACACCAGGAAGCGGCGCCGCCGGCGCTCGGTGAACATGGGGACCAGCTTGGCCCCCGCCGCGCCGGCCAGGGGGTAGCCCACCAGGAGCAGGGCGTTGCTGGCGCGGCGACGGGCGGGCGACACGAAGGGCCGCACCCGGCGACGCCTCATCCGCCCGGCAGGAGGCCCACCGCCTCCTGGGCCCGGCGCAGGGTGACCGACGCCACCGCCCGGGCCTTGTCGGCGCCCTGCTTGAGGACGGCTTCGGCGATGGCCGGATCGCCGGCGAGGTCGGCATAGCGCTCCCGCACGGGCCGCAGGAGCTCGATAACCGCCGCGGCCGTGTCCGCCTTGAGCGGCCCGTACTGCTCGTAGTCGTCGGCCACCTCCTCGGGCGAGCGGCCGGTGACGGCGGCGAGGATCTGCAGCAGGTTGGACACGCCCGGCTTGTGCTCGAAGTCGAAGCGCACGGACGAACCGGGGTCGGTGACGGCCCGCTTGAACTTGCGCTCGATGGTGTCGGGGTCGTCGAGGACCATGACCACCCCCTTGGGGGACTCTGCCGACTTCGACATCTTGGTGTCGGGGCGCTGCAGGTCCATGATGCGGGCGCCCACGGCGGGGACTGCGGCCTCGGGCACCACGAACGTCTCGCCGTAACGGTTGTTGAACCGCAGGGCCAGGTCGCGGCAGAGCTCCAGGTGCTGGCGCTGCTCGTCGCCCACCGGCACCCGGTCGGCGTCATAGAGGAGGATGTCGGCCGCCTGGAGCACCGGGTACGTGAACAACCCGACGCGGACCGACTCCTCGCCCCCCCGGGACTTCTCCTTGAACTGCGTCATCCGCCGCAGCTCGCCCATGGCGGCCACGCACTCCAGCAGCCACGAGAGCTGGGGGTGCTCGGGCACGTGGCTCTGCACGAACAGCGTGCAGCCGTCGGGGTCCAACCCGGCGGCGATGAGGACGAGGGTCGTCTCCAGCGTCTTGGCCCGCAGCTCGTAAGGGTCGCGCGGGACGGTGAGGGCATGGAGGTCGACCACGCAGTAGTACGAGTCGTACTCGTGCTGGTCGGCCGTCCACTGGCGGAGCGCGCCCAGGTAGTTGCCCAGGTGGATGTCGCCGGTGGGCTGGATGCCGGAGAGCACGCGAGCCATGTGCGGATGGTATGCGCCCGCCGCGCCACCCCCCGCCGGTATTGTCCTCGCGTGCCGTACGAGGTGCAGACGACCGTCTACGAGGGGCCGTTCGATTTGCTCCTGCACCTGATCACGCGCGAGGAGGTCGACCTCTGGGAGATCTCCCTCTCGGGGATCGTCGACGCCTACCTGGCCGAGGTCGAGCGCATGGGCGTCGTCGACCTGGATGCCGCCACCGAGTTCCTCGTGATCGCCGCCACCCTCGTCGAGCTCAAGTGCCGACGCCTGTTGCCTGGGCCCGCCGACGTCGACGTGGACGAGGAGCTCGCCCTCTTCGAGGAACGCGACCTGCTCCTCGCCCGCCTGCTCGAGTGCAAGACGTTCCGCGACGCGGGGGAGGCGCTGGCCCGGCTGGCGGGGGCGGCGGGGCTCTCCCATCCCCGCACGGCCGGACTGGAGCCCCACCTCCTCGAGCTCGCCCCCGACCTCTTGGCCGGTGTGTCGCCGGCCGACCTGAGGGCCGCCTACCTGCGGGCCACCCAGCCCAAGCGGCCGCCGAGGGTCGACATCGACCATGTGGCGCCCATCCGCGTCAGCGTGCGCGACGTCGTGGACGAACTGGCCGTGTCCCTGCCTGCCCAGGGCCGGGTGACCTTCCGCCGCCTCACCTCCGGCCTGGCCACCCGTCTCGACGTCATCGTCCGTTTCCTGGCCCTGCTCGAGCTGTACAAGCAGGGCCTGGTCGAGCTCGATCAGCCGTCGACATTCGGCGAGCTCACCGTCGCCTGGACCGGCCCGGCCACGGCCGAGCTGGCCACCGTGGACGTGTACGAAGGATGAGCTCGTCGGAAGCGCGGCGCGCCCTCGAGGCGATCCTCATGGTGGCCGAAGAGCCGGTCGACCCCCAGCTCCTCGCCGAGCTGCTCGAGCTGTCCCCGGCCCGGGTGGAGGAGCTGTGTGCCGACCTGGCCGCCACCTGGGAAGCCGACGACCGCGGCTTCCTCCTCGTGCGGGTGGCCGGCGGGTACCGGTTCCAGAGCCACCCCGACCTGGCCCCCTACGTGGAGCGGTTCGTCCTGCACGGCCAGTCGGCCCGCCTCTCCGCCGCCGCCCTCGAGACGCTGGCCATCGTGGCCTACAAGCAGCCCGTGTCTCGGGCCCAGGTCGCGGCCATCCGGGGCGTCAACGCCGATGCGGTGATGCGCACGCTGCAGCAGCGGGGCTACATCGAGGGGGTCGGGCGCGACCCCGGGCCGGGGCAGGCCCTCCTCTACGGCACCACCCGGCTGTTCCTCGAGAAGCTGGGGCTCGACTCTCTCGCCGACCTGCCCCCGCTGGCCGACTTCGTGCCCGGCCCCGAAGCGGTGGAGGCCTTCGAACGGGGTCTGGGCGTCCGGGAGGAGTGACCGGCCCGGCACCCTCCCGGGATCGGGGAGAGCGGCTGCAGAAGGTGCTGGCCGCCGCCGGGCTGGGCAGCCGCCGGGCGTGCGAGGACCTCATCGCCGAGGGACGGGTGACCGTCGACGGCGAGGTGGCGGCGCTCGGGCGGCGGGTCGACCCGGAGACGGCGCGGATCGCCGTCGACGGCGTCCCGGTGACGGTCCGGCCGGGTGTCGTCCACTACTTGTTGAACAAGCCGGCCGGGGTGGTGACCACCGCCACCGACCCCCAGGGCCGGCCGACCGTCGTCGAGCTGGTGCCGGCCGAGCCTCGGGTGTTCCCGGTCGGCCGCCTCGACGCCGACACCGAAGGCCTGCTCCTCCTCACCAACGACGGGGACCTGGCTCACCGCCTCACCCATCCGTCCTTCGGCGTTGAGAAGGAGTACCTGGCCGAGGTCGAGGGCACGCCCACCCGCGGCGAGCTGCGCCGCCTGCGGGAGGGCGTCCAGCTCGACGACGGGCCGACCGCGCCGGCCCGGGTCACCCTGGTGGCGCCCAACGTCGTCCGCATCGCCATCCACGAGGGCCGCAAGCGGCAGGTACGGCGGATGTGCGAGGCGGTGGGCCACCCCGTGGTCCGCCTGGTGCGTACCCGGATCGGGCCGCTCGCCGACCGCCGTCTCCCTCCTGGCCAGTGGCGCCCGCTCACGCCCGCCGAGGTCCGGGCCCTCGAGCGGGCGGTGGCGGAGAGCTCGGCGCCGACCCCCGGGTAATCTCCGCTGGTGGCCCCCGCGGTCCAGGCGCTGCGCGGCGCGACGACCGTCGAGAAGGACGCCGACGACCAGATAACCGAGCGCGTGCAGGAGCTGGTGGGCGAGATGATGGCGCGCAATGACATCGCCCACGACGACATCATCAGCATCATCTTCACCGCCACCGAGGACCTCGTCGCCATCTTCCCGGCTGCCGCCGCCCGCGGCGTGGGGCTGGGCGACGTCCCCATGCTGTGCGCCCGGGAGCTGTCGGTCGAGGGCGGGACGCCCAAGTGCCTGCGGGTGCTCATGCACGTGAACACCGGGCGCTCCCGCCAGCAGCTCCGCCACGTCTACCTCCACGGCGCCCAGGGCCTTCGCGATGACCTCCCCGGCTGACGGTCCCGGCCCTGCGGTGGACGGGCGGCGGGCGGCCGTCGTCGGCACCGGCCTGATCGGCGGGTCGATCGGGCTGGCCCTGCGGGCGCGCGGTTGGCACGTCACCGGCCGTGACGCCGACCCGGCGCGGGCCGCCCGGGCGCTGGAGCGGGGCGCCCTCGACGCGGTGGGCACCGACACCGAGGCGGAGATCACGTTCGTCGCCACGCCCGTCGGGGCGGTGGCGGAGGCCGCCCGTGGCGCGCTGGCCCACGGAGGCGTGGTCACCGACGTCGGTGGGGTGAAGGCACCCATCGTCGCCGACGTCGGCCATCCCCGGTTCGTGGGCGGTCATCCCATGGCCGGCGCGGAACAGGAGGGCGTGGAAGGGTCGACGGCGACGTTGTTCGAGGGGGCGACGTGGGTGCTGACGCCCACCGTCACCACCGACCCCGAGGCGTACGCGCGGGTGCGGGCGGTGGTCAGCTCCCTCGGTGCCAACGTGGTGGCCCTCCCTCCCGACCGCCACGACGCCCTGGTGGCACTGGTCTCCCAC
>DATACM010000062.1:0-5223 GCA_036259055.1 Acidimicrobiales bacterium
ACCGGTTCCGTCTCCTGACCAGCGGTCGCCGTGACGCCCCTGCCCGCCAGCAGACGCTTCGAGCGACCCTCGACTGGAGCTACGAGCTCTTGAGCGAGCCCGAGGCCGCGTTGTTCCGACGGTTGTCCGTCTTCACCGGCAGCTTCGGTTTGACCGCGGCCGAAGCTGTGGGCGTCGGCGGCGACGTTCACGAGGACGAAGTCCTCCACGTGCTCGCCCGCCTGGTCGATCGCTCCCTCGTCGTGTTCGAGCCCGGAGCCGACGTCAGGTACCGCATGCTCGAGACGGTGCGGGAATACGCGCGAGAGCGCCTGGCGCGGGCGGGCGAGGTGGAGGCGGTCGAGCGTCGCCACGCCGCCTACTTCTTGGCCGTGGCCGAGGAGGTGGAGCGGTTGCGGCGCACCAAGGGCGGGGGAGGCCCGGCGCTGACCCGCCTCGAGCAGGAGATCGACGAGCTGCGGGCGGCCATCGACCGCTCCCTCGCCCACGGTGACACGGACGTCGCCCTGCGCCTGGGATCGGCGCTGGGTTGGTTCTGGTTCGCGGTCTCGCGCGGCGAGGGGGCGGGGCGCTTGAACGCCATCCTGGCGGCCGCTGGCGACGCGCCCACGCTGGCCCGGGCCCACGCCCTGCAGGCAGCCGCGCTGCTCGAGATCTGGCCGCTGACCGACCGAGCCCTGCCCCGAGCGGCCGAGAGCCTGGCGTTGTGCGAGCAGCTGGGCGACCCCTCGGGCGCCGCCCTCTCGAAGGTGATCCTCGGCGCGGTGGGCTGGTCACGGTCCGAGCTCGCGGCGGAAGGAGCGTGTCTCCTGGCCGAGGCGGAGGCCACCTTCGCCGAAATGAACGACGGGTACCACCAGGCGATGGCGTGGCGCGTCCAGGCATTCATCTCCGTGTCCCAGGGCGAGCTCGATCGCGCTCTGGAGCTCAGCCGGAGGAGCCTGGCCGCGTTCCGCGAGCTCGACGAAGCCTGGGGCATCTCCTCCGCTCTTCACCAGCTGGGGCTGATCCTCAGGCTGCGGCGCGACTACCCGGGCGCGAGGCAGGTGCTGGAGGAGGCACTGGACCTGTCGCGCCAACAGGGGGTGTGGGACAACGTCCACCAGGTGCTCCACGAGCTCGGCATCGTGGCCGCCCTCGCCGGCGAACACGACCGGGCCGCCGCCTACCATGAGGAAGCGGCGCGCCTCGCCCGCCTCAGCGGCTCCCGCGGGCCGCTCGCGCGGACCTACAACGGCATGGGGTTGGCGGCGCGGCTGGCGGGAGACTTCGACCGGGCGGCCGAGCTGCACCGCCAGGCGGCCGAGGTGGCCCGCGAGATCGACAGCACCGGAGAGCTGCTGTGGAGCCTGACCTCGGCGGGCGTGATCGAGGAGCTGCGAGGCGACCTCCAGGCGGCCGAGGCCTGCCACCTCGAGGCGCTGGAGCTCGCCGCTCGAATCGCCGAGCCCGCGGCGGCGGCCCTGGTGCTCGAGGGCCTGGCGGGGGTGGCGGTGGCGCGGGACGACGCCGAGCAGGCGGCCGTCCTGCTCGGTGCCGCCGCCACCGGGCGCACTGGTGCCGGCGTCCGCTTCACGCGCGACGTGCCCGACGGCGAGCGGGTGGTGGAGCGGGCACGGGCGCGACTCGGCGAGCGGGAGTTCGCCCAGGCGTTCGAGCGAGGCCGCGCCCTCGGCGTCGAAGCCGTCGCCCGCCCGCTGCTCGACCGAGTCGGAGAGCTCCGGTAGCGGCTTCCAAGTCATCGACGCCGCAGGCCGAAGGCGTCGGTCGGTCCCGTCAGCCACTCGTAAGCCGACAGGAAGGGTGCCGTCAGCGCCGAGGCGCAGGCTGACCACGAAAACCACGAGCACGACTGACCACCGCCCCGAGGGGGGGCGGCAGGGGAGAGAGCGGAGGTGGAACGTGGAAGTCAGCGCGACCCGCGACGGAGAGAGAACCCAGGGAGCATCGGCGACGGGGAGCGTCGCCCTTCGAGAGTTCGATTTCGCTGTCCCAGAAGCCGGCACCTACGAGATCGACGTGTCGCACTCCGCCGTCGAGTTCTCCGTCCGCCACCTCGGACTGGTCAAGGTGCGGGGAGGGTTCGACCGCTTCCGGGGCACCATCGAGATCGGGAAGCAGCCGATGGACTCTCGGGTGGAGGTGGCGATCGACGCCTCCAGCGTCGACACCCGAGATGCGATTCGCGACGAGCACCTACGTAGCCCCGACTTCCTCGACGTAGGGCGCTACCCCACCATCGAGTTCCGCTCGCGCCGCGTGCGCTCCGACGCTGGCCACTTCCTCGTCGACGGGCACCTGACGGTGCGAGGAGTGACCCGTCCGGTCACGCTCGAGGTGACGTTCGAGGGCTCGACGCGCGACGCCTGGGGCGAGACCCGCATCGGGTTCACAGCCGCGACGGAGATCGACCGCGACGAGTTCCGCCTCACGTGGAACCGGGCCCTGGAGGGCGGTGGCTGGCTCATCGGCAAGCAGGTCACCATCGAGCTGTCGGTCGAGGCCGTACGCCGCCCGACATGAACCATCGCGACGCGCGACACCTCGAAGCCGGCGAACGGACGAGTGACCCGCGCCCCTACTCCTTCTTCGCCCAGATGAGTGACCCGCGCTTGGTCACCCGTACCGGCGTGACGACCCTGTCAACCAGTGAAGGATCGGCCAGGTGACCGACCAGATAGCGCTCGACGGCGGCACGGTCCTCCAGCGTGAGCAGCGGCTCGTCCCAGGAATGCACCTCCACCTCGGGGAACACGTGGGCGACGACGTCGGGTGCCTCTTCGGCGTCGAAGCTGGTCGGACGGCGCGGAGGCAGCAGCTCGGGAGAGTCGTCACGTCGGGTCGTGCACGTGACGAACACTCCGCCGGGACGCAGCACCCGCCAGGCCTCGCGGATGGCGGCGACCGGATCGTCGAGGTGGTAGAGCATCCAGAGGGCGGCCACCGCACCGGCGGAGCAGGGCGCCAGCGGCAAGGCGGTGGCCTCGCCGCGGATGGCAGGTCGGGGCGCCCCCTTCAGCTGCGTGGGCGAACGGTCGATGCCGACCCACCCCCACCCTGCCGGCAGCACCGCCGCCAGGCGGCCGGTGCCACAACCCACGTCGACGACAGGGCGGTGGCGGCCGGCGAGGATCCGCCGGGCGACCGGCGCGTGCACGTCCTCGTCGGGCGACGGAAGGAAGGCCCGACCGCGGCCGGGATCGGTGTCGTAGTCGCACGGGACGCTGTTCAGAGGAGCCCCGAGGCTACGCCCTCCATCTCACTGGCCACCGATGATTTTCGGCCCGAGGTCGCGTCTCATCGGGCACCGAGCACCCCGAGACCCCTCACGACGGGAGACACCCATGGAGACTGTGACCTCCAGCGACGGCACCACGATCGCCTTCGACCGCCTGGGGCAAGGGCCGCCTGTCCTCCTGGTCGGTGGAGGACCCACCGATCGCTTCGCCAACGCCCCACTGGCCGAGCTGCTGGCCCCGCACTTCACGGTCGTGAACTTCGACCGCAGGGGCCGCGGCCAGAGCGGCGACACACCGCCGTACTCCGTCGACCGGGAGATCGAGGACCTCGAAGCCCTGATCGGGCGGGTCGGCGGGTCGGCGGCCGTGTACGGCACCTCCAGCGGCGGCGTCTTCGCCATGCAGGCTGCTGCCTCCGGGCTTCCCATCACCGCCGTGGCCGCCTGGGAGCCGCCGTTCGTCGTGGACGAGAGCCGTCCTCCGGTGCCATCCGACTACAAGGCCCAGCTCATCGCGATGATCGACTCGGGTCGCCGCGGCGACGCCATCGAGTACTTCATGACCAGGATCGTCGGTCTCCCGGTCGAGTTCCTCGCGCCGATGCGCCAGGCCCCGTTCTGGTCCTCGATGGAGGCGCTGGCCCACGCCATCGTCTACGAGGCCGACGTGATGGGCGACTACTCGCTGCCGGGCTGGCTCGGTTCGGTGACGGCGCCGACCCTCGTCCTCGACGGAGGCACGACCCCGTGGCTGACCAGCGCGGCCCGCGCCGTGGCCGAGGCGTTGCCGAACGCCGAACGGCGAACGCTGGACGGCCAGCCCCACAACGTCGACCCCGGGGCACTCGCTCCGGCGTTGGTCGAGTTCCTCTGTGTTCGGAGCGGACCATGAGCAGAGTGGTGATCGTGGAGTACATGTCGCTCGACGGTGTCATCCAGGCTCCCGGCCACGCCGACGAGGACCCGGTCGGCTTCGACCACGGCGGCTGGACCCGCCCCTTCTTCCCCGAGCACCGCCGGTACATGGCCGACGTGTTCCGGCGGGCGGGCGGCGTTCTCCTGGGGCGCCGCACCTACGAGATCTTCGCCGCCTACTGGCCCACGGTGACGGCCCCCGACGATGAGATCGCCGGGGCGCTCAACGCCCTCCCGAAGTATGTGGCGTCGACCACGCTGTGCGAGGCACGCTGGGCGGGGACGACCGTCCTGGGCGGCGACGTGGCCGACGAGATCGCCCGCCTCCGGGCGCGCCCGGGCAGGGACCTGGTCGTCGTGGGGAGCTCCGGGCTCGCCCAGACGCTGCTGCACCACCACCTCGTCGACGAGTACCAGCTCTGGGTGCACCCGGTCGTGCTCGGGGGCGGCAAGCGGCTGTTCAGGGAGGGGGCTCGCCCGATGTCGCTCCGACTCGTCGACACCACGGTGACCGGCGGCGGGCTGGTCATCCTCACCTACGCCCCGGCCGAGGGGACCCATGCCTAGCGAGGCGGCCGACGACCCCGTCGTCCGGGCGGTGGCGGCCGGTGACCAGTCGGCGTTCGCCCAGGTCGTCGAACGTCACCGGCGGGAGCTCCACGTCCACTGCTACCGCATGCTCGGCTCGTTCGAGGACGCCGAGGACCCCGTCCAAGAGACCTTCCTGCGGGCGTGGCTGAAGCGGGCCAGCTTCGAAGGCCGCTCGACGCTCCGAGCCTGGTTGTACCGCATCGCCACCAACTCCTGCCTGGAGGTCATTCGGCGCCACCCCCGCCCGGTGCCGCTTCCGCCGGCCTCCGGCAGCTGGCGCCCGCCCTACTCGGAGCTGCCGTGGCTCGAGCCCTATCCCGACTCCCTGCTCGATGCCCCGGCATCGGTTGACGAGGGGCCGGACGCGCTGGTGGTCGCCAGAGAGACGATCGCGCTCGCCTTCCTGGCCTCCATACAGCTCCTCCCTCCCAAGCAGCGCGCCGTACTGATCCTGCGAGACGTCGTGCGCTTCTCGGCTG
>DATACM010000063.1:0-5460 GCA_036259055.1 Acidimicrobiales bacterium
ACCCGATCCTCGGCCAGGACGTGGCCGCCGCCGTCGTGCTCAGGGGGCCGGCGGACGAGCGCGAGCTGCAGGCGTTCGTGCGTGAGCGGCTGGCCGAGCACAAGACGCCGCACCGGATCTTCGTCGTCGACCGGCTCCCCCGCAACGCGTCCGGGAAGGTCCTGAAGCGGGAGCTTCGGGCGGGCCTCGGCGCCGGCGCGACGGTAGGCCCGGCGCGCCAGGCGGTCGCCGCCCGCACGCCCGAGGAAGAGGTCGTCCTGTCGATATGGGCCGAGGTGCTCCAGCGGGAGGACCTCGGGGTGGACGACGACTTCTTCGCCCTCGGCGGCCACTCCCTGGCCGCCGCCCAGATCGTCGCCCGGGTGAACGACGCCCTTGGCGTCGACCTCCCGCCCGACGCCGTGTTCGAGGCGCCCACCGTGGCCGAGCTGGCCAAGGCGGCGACGGCGGCCCCCGCCCCTCAGACGTGAGCGAGCACGGCGAGCGAGGCCGCCGGGGCCTGCCTCACGCCCGCCACCCGCAGGGACCGGCGGCCTCACCCGGCGAGCCGTACGCCGCCCACCAGGGGGCATCGTGAGCAAGCTGCCCAGAACGATGGCAGGCCAGCTGGCGGGCCTGGTCGACCAGGACGTGCGCCTGTGCGGGTGGGTGGAGGCGGTGGTCGAGGACGGGGACGTCCCGGTGCTCGTGCTCCGGGACCCCACCGGGTTCGCCGAGCTGCGGCCCGACCCCGGCGACGAAGCGCTGGCGGCCGAGGTCTGCACCCTGCGCCGGGAGTCGGCCGTGGAGGCGGAAGGGCGGGTGACCCCATTCCAACCGGCGGTGCATATTGTCGCCCCAGCGTCACTTTCCAACGCCGGTTCGGGACGGGTCGTCCTCCAGCGCCTGCGGGTGGTGGGGCCGGCGGTCAAGGACCTCCCCGTCGACGAGAGCACCCCCGTCGAAGAGCGGCTCGACTGGCGCTTCCTCGACCTGCGCCGGCCCCGGAACCGGGTCATCTTCGAGGTCCAGACCACCGTCGAGCACGCCATGCGGGAGGTGTGGCGGCGGGAGGGCTTCGTCGAGCTGCACTCCCCCAAGTTCCGCCCCACGCCCAACAAGTCCGGCTCGGAGCTGTTCACCGTCGACTACTTCGGGCGGAAGGCCTACCTCGCCCAGTCACCGCAGTTCTACAAGCAGATGGCCATGGCCAGCGGGCTCGACCGCATCTTCGAGATCGGCCCCGTCTTCCGGGCCAACCCCCTGGTCACCTCTCGCCACGACACCGAGTTCACGAGCGTCGACGTGGAGATGTCGTGGGTCGAGTCCCACCACGACGTCATGGCGTTCGAGGAGCGGTGGTTGCGCCACGTGCTCGAGGTGGTGCAGGCCACCCACGGCGAGGACATCGCCCGCTGGTTCGGCGCCGAGGTCACCGTCCCCGATCTCCCGTTCCCCCGCGTGCACATGGCCGACGCCCACAAGATCCTGGACGCGGCCGGTCACGAGGTGAAGGGGAAGAAGGAGGGCGACCTCGACGCCGAGGGCGAGCGGCTGGTGGCCCGCCACGTGCTCCGGGAGATGGGCCACGAGTTCGTCTTCGTCACCGACTACCCGGAGTGGATCCGGCCCTACTACCACATGCGCGCGGCCGACGACCCCGCCCGCACCCGCAGCTTCGACCTGCTCTGGAAGGGGCTCGAGGTCACCACCGGCGCCCAGCGCGAGCACCGTCCCGACGTCCTGGCCGCCCAGGCCCGCGCACGGGGGGTGCCGCTGGCACCGATCGACTTCTACCTGGAGTTCTTCCGCTACGGCTGCCCGCCGCACGGCGGGTTCGGCCTGGGCCTCACCCGGTTCCTCATGAGCCTGCTCGATGTCGAAGACGTCCGACAGGTCACCTACCTCCACCGCGGCCCGAACCGCATCACCCCCTGACGCACAGGCCGGTGAAGAGATAGCCGTCGGCGACCACGACGCCGACCTCGAGCGACGAGAGGTCGGCCGCCGGCAGACGGAACCGCCCGTCCACCCGGGCCCGGGCGCAGGAGGCCCCCAGGTCGACCTCGACCTCGACGTCCTCGAAGGACAGCCGCCAGCCGGTCGAGGGGAACAGGCACTTGTACACCGACTCCTTCACGCTGTAGGCGATCTTGCTGCGATGAGCACCGAGCGGGTGGTCCCTCGTGCCGACCTCGCGCTCCGCCGGTGTCAGCACGAGGCGCTCGACGTCGGGCGTCAGCGGCGGGTCCAGGACCTCGATGTCGAACCCGAGGCCCCAGGCGTCGGCCGCCCGGGCGACGACCGCCCCGGACCAGTCCCCGGCGTGGGAGATGCTGCCGACGGCGCCGGCGGGCCACTCGGGCTGGCGCCCCCGGCCGACCGCGATGGGGCCTCGGTCCAGCCCGATGGCGCGCAGGGCGGCGTGGGCGCACGCCCGGCCGCAGAGGAACTCGCGGCGGCGCCGCTCGACGGCCGACGCCACCGCCGCCCACTCCTCGGGATGGGGGCTGTGGCAGTCGGGCCCTGTCGGCGCCAGGACCCCGTGGACGAAGGGAGGAAAGAGCCGGGCGACGACGTGGTCGAAGGGGGCCACCCACGAATTGTCCACGGGCTAGCGTGTAGCGCGCTCACGCGGGCGCGATTGGTCTTCCCGCCCCACCCATGCCGCCGCTGACCAATTGCCAGAGTTGCCCTCCACCATGCCCGTGACCGACCACACCGAGCCCGCCCACCCCGGCGGGCGCCCATGACCCAGGAGCGAGGGGCGCCCGGACCGTCCACCGGCGAACGGGGGACCGAACCGGCCCCACCGGCCCCCGCCGCACCTCTCCTGCAGGTGACCGACCTGCGGGTGTGCTTCGGCGGCGAGGTCGAGGCCCTCCGGGGCGTGAGCTTCACGCTCGAGCCGGGCGAGTCGCTCGCCGTCGTGGGCGAGAGCGGTTCGGGCAAGTCCACCTTGGCCCTGTGCCTGGCCGGGCTCTGGCAGCCGCCCGAGGCGGGCGGCAGCGTGCGGTTGGACGGCGTCGAGCTGCTGGGCGCCTCAGAGGACACGCTGCGCTCCGTTCGCTGGGCCCGGGTCGCCATCGGGCTGCAGGGCTCGCCGTTCAACCCCGTCGTCACCGTGGGCGACCAGGTCGCCGAGCCGATGCGCGAGCGCCTCGGCATGACCGCCGCGGAGGCCCGCCGACGGTCCGAGGAGCTGGCCCGGGAGGTCCTCTTGGACCCCGCCCTGCTCGACCGCTACGCACACCAGCTCTCGGGAGGCCAGCGGCGGCGCGCGAGCCTGGCCATGGTCCTGTCGCTCGACCCGGCGCTGGTCGTGCTGGACGAGCCCACCGCCGGGCTCGACCCCGCCACCCGCCAGGAGCTCGTCCACCGCATCGTCGAGCTGGCGAGGAGCAGGGGGTTCGCCCTCGTCGTCATCTCCCACGACCTCCCTGACGCCGCGCAGATGGCCACGCGGTCGATCGTGCTGTACGCGGGCGAGACGATGGAGGAAGGGGCCACCCACCGGGTGATCGGAGACCCGACCCATCCCTACAGCTGGGACCTGGTCAACGCCTACCCGGTCATGACCACCACCAAGGACCTGCGCCCCATCCGTGGGCGCCCTCCCGACCCCCGCGCCGTTCCGCCGGGGTGCCCTTACCACACCCGTTGCACCCAGGCCGAGGCCGTCTGCGTCGAGAAGCGCCCCGAGCTGGTCCTCTCCAACGACCGGCGGGTGTTCTGCCACTTTGGCGGCCTCAAGACGCTGCTCTCCGCCCGTGACGTCACCAAGTCCTTCGGCCGCGGCCGCGACGCCGTCCCCGCCCTGGCCGGCGTCTCGATCGCCCTGCGGCACGGCGAGTCGGTGGGCATCGTCGGGCCCTCGGGGAGCGGGAAGTCCACCCTCGCCCGCATCCTCGCCGGGCATCTCTCCGCCGACTCGGGCGACGTGGTGCTCGAGGGCGAGCCGCTGCCCCGGTCGTGGCGGGGCGCTGACCGCCACCGGCGGCGGCGGATCCAGCTCGTCATGCAGGACCCCGCCGACGCCCTGTCCCCCCGTTTCACCGTCGAGGAGCTCGTCCGCGAGCCGCTCGACCTGGCGCCCGACGGCGACGGCGCCGCTGAAGCGGACGACCGGCGGGCGGCGGTGGCGGAGGCCCTGGAGAGCGTCGGGCTGCCGAGCGCCGGCTCGTTCCTCCAGGCCCGCACGCACCAGCTCTCCGGAGGGCAGCTGCAGCGCATCGCCCTGGCCCGCGCTCTCATCGCCAAGCCGCAGCTGCTGGTGGCCGACGAGCCGACGGCGATGCTCGACGCCTCCGAGCAGGCGCGGATGCTGGTGGTCCTCCGGGAGCGGCAGATCGAGATGGGGCTCGCCCTGCTCCTCATCTCTCACGATCTGGCGGTGGTGCGCAAGGTCACCGACCGCATGGTCGTGCTGGACGCCGGCCGGGTGGTGGAGGAGGGCCCGTCGGCGCTCGTCTCCACCAAGCCCCGGAGCGACACGGCCCGGATGCTGGTCGACTCCTCGGCCGCCTTCCCACCGGCCGTGTCGGGCAACCGAGCGGGATGAGAGCGATGAACAGGGTGTTTGCTTGTACGCCCGGGCGTGATCTGCCACGCTACGGGCCACGACCAGGTCTCCTTGGGTGGGAGGCGGGATGCGAGGAGAGCGAATGGTGAGGCGGGGACGTTTGCATATTCGCAGGGGGCACCTAGTGAGCGCGGTGGCCCTCGGCGTGGTCATGTCCACCGCCCTCGCCGGCCCGTCGACCGCCCAGGTGACCGCGGTGAGCGGCAGCGCGTTCGGTGCCAGCGGCAGCGTCAGCCTCTTCGGTGGCCCGCCCATCGTCTTCAACCCCACGCCGACGGTCACGCTGCCGCCGGGCGGCGGCGACGAGAGCGCCAACGCACCGTCGATCTTGTTCGAGGCGGGGCCAGCCGACCTTCTCACGACAGGCAACGTCGACGTCAGCACCCAGGGCACGACGGGGGCGGGCGGGTCGGTGACCAGCTCCGCGTCGCTCGACAACGTCCTCATCGGGGGGATGGAGATCGCCGAGCTGAGCAGCACCTGCACGGCAAACGAGGGAGGAGCCACCGGCTCGGCAACCGTCACCGGGGGCCGGCTCGTGACCCAGGACCCCGACCCCGACGCGACCGGGGACGAGGTGTTTGCCGACATCCCCGCCAACCCGGGGCCCAACACCCCGCTGAATGGCGTCGTGCCCGGCGTCGGCGACACCTACACGGTTGTCTTCAACGAGCAGACGACGAGCGGTGGTGCTCTCACCGTGAACGCCGCCCGTCTCACCCTCATGGGGCCCAACGCCACCGGGGAAGTCATCATCGGCCAGTCGGTCTGCGGCGTGACCGCCGACGGCAACGGCGTCACCACCACGACCGCCGGCAACGGCGTCACCACGACGACCGCCGGCAACGGCGTCACCACCACGACCGCCGGCAACGGCGTCACCACGACGACCGCCGGAC
>DATACM010000064.1:0-3803 GCA_036259055.1 Acidimicrobiales bacterium
AGCGTGGTCTTGCCGACGCCGCCCTTGCCCACGACCCCGAGCTTCATCGAAGTCCTCCTTTGCGGTCTGCGTCTCAGGCTACCGCCGGTGCGCCCCGATTCCCGGTGGCTCGCCGGGCCCGTAGTAAGGTGAGCCAAAGAAGGTTTCTTCGGTCCGCCTAAGAAAGGAAGACGGATGTCGCGGCCTCGACTCCGGTGGCTCGCCGTGGCGGCCCTGCTGGCGACGGTCGCGGGCGCCTGCGGCTCGGCGTCGGACGAGGGAGCCGGCTCCGGCGACGACCGCCTCACCCTCTACTCGGGGCGGGCCGAGAACCTGGTCGGTCCGGTGCTCGAGCAGTTCCGCAAGGACACCGGCGTCGACCTCGAGGTGCGCTACGCCGGGAGCTCGGAGCTGGCCGCCCAGCTGGCCGAGGAGGGTGACCGCTCACCGGCCGACGTGTTCCTCTCCCAGGATGCCGGCGCCCTCGGTTCCCTCGCCAAGCGGTCGCTGCTCCAGGTGGCCCCCGCCGAGGCGTTGAGCCTGGTCGACGCCCGCTTCCGGGCCGACGACAACACCTGGGTGGGCGTCACCGGCCGGGCGCGGGTGATCGCCTTCGACCCCCGCCAGGTGCCCGAGGACGAGGTGCCCGACAGCGTCTTCACCCTCACCGACCCCAAGTGGAAGGGCCGCATCGGGTTCGCTCCGACGAACGCGTCGTTCCAGTCCTTCGTCACCGCCATGCGGGTCCAGGTAGGCGAGGAGCGGACCCGCCAGTGGCTCCTGGGGCTCAAGGCCAACGATCCCAAGGCGTACGAGGGCAACGCCCCGATCGTGCGGGCGATCAACGACGGCCAGGTGGCCCTCGGCCTCGTCAACCACTACTACCTGCACGAGCTGGCCAAGGAGCTCGGCCGCGACAAGGTGGTCGTCCGCAACCACTTCCCGACCGGCGGTGACCCGGGGGCCCTGGTGAACGTGGCGGGCGTGGCGATCCTCAAGTCGGCGAAGCACCCGGGCCCCGCCGCCCGCTTCGTGAACTACCTGCTCGCCCCGCCCGCGCAGCGCTTCTTCGCCGAGCAGACCTCCGAGTACCCCCTCGTCGCCGGGGTGGCGCCGCCCGCCGACGCCCCCGCCCTGGCGACGATCCAGAGCCCCGCCATCGACCTGGCCGACCTGGACTCCCTCGACCAGACGCTCGTCGTCCTGCGCGAGGTGGGCCTCCTCTGACCGTCGGGGTCGGGCCCGCCGGCTCGCCCGACCTGGCGGGAGCCGAGGTCGGGGCCCGACCGTCGCGGCCCCCCGAGGTGGCCGGGCGCCGAGCCGGCCCCAAGCCGCCCCTCGGTCTCCTCGCGGCCGCCGCCGCAGTGGCGGTGGCGGCCCTCCTTCCCGTCGTCTACCTCGTCGTCCGGGCGGGGGAGGGCGGATGGGACCAGGTCGCCGACGTCCTCCTCGCCGAGAGCACGGCGCGCCTCCTGGCGCGCAGCCTGGGCCTGGCCGCCGCCGTGACCGCCGCCAGCGCCCTGATCGGGACCGGGCTGGCGTGGCTGACCGTCCGCTGCGACCTGCCGGGGCGCCGGGCCTGGAAGGTGACGGCGGCGCTGCCCCTGGCCATCCCCAGCTACGTCGGGGGGTTCGCCTACCTCGCCACCTTCCCCTCCCTCACCGGGTTCGTCGGAGCCTGGCTCACCCTCACGCTGCTCTCCTATCCCTACGTCTTCCTGCCGGTGGCGGCCGCCCTCGAAGGCCTCGACCCGTCGCTCGAGGAGACGGCCCGGTCCCTTGGCGACACCCGGGCCCGGGCGTTCCGCCGGGTCACGTTCCGCCAGCTCCGGCCGGCGATGGCCACCGGCTCGCTGCTGGTCGCCCTCTACGTGCTGTCGGACTTCGGGGCGGTGTCGATACTGCGCTTCGACAGCTTCACGCGGGTCATCTACCAGTCGTACCGGGCCAGCTTCGACCGCACGCCGGCCGCCATCCTGGGGTGCCTCCTCCTCGTGTTCACCCTCGTGATCGTGGTGGCCGAGGGCCGGACTCGCGGCGCCGCTCGCTACCACTCCTCGGGCGCCGGCGTGCGGCGGCCACCTCCCCTCGTCCGCCTCGGACGGGCGCGCTGGCCGCTGGTGCTCGTGCCTGCGGCGGTGGCCGCGCTCGCCCTCGCCGTGCCCGCCGCCACCCTGGTGCGGTGGGTCGCCGACGGGGCGGAGAGCCAGCTCGGCGTCGAGCGCCTCTGGCGGGCGACCGGGGGTTCGCTGGTGGCCGCCTCGTCGGGGGCGGTGGCCACCGCGGTGGCGGCCGTGCCGGTGGCCCTCCTCGCCGCCCGCTACCGCACCAGGCTGGCGGCCACCTTCGAGCGGTCGGCCTACGTCGGCCACGCTCTCCCGGGGATCGTGATAGCGCTGTCGTTGGTGTTCTTCTCGGTGCGCTACGTGTCGTCGCTCTACCAGCGCCTGCCGGTCCTGGTCTTCGCCTATGTGGTCCTCTTCCTGCCCCTGGCGGTGAGCGCCGCCTACGCGTCGGCCGTGCAGGCGCCCCCCGTCCTCGACGAGGTGGCCCGCTCGCTGGGCCGCCGGCCCCTTGCCGCCTTTCGGACGGTGACGCTCCCGCTGATCGCCCCCGGCGTCGCCGCCGGCGCCGCCCTGGTGTTCCTCACCGCCATGAAGGAGCTCCCCGCCACTCTGCTTCTCGCCCCCACCGGCTTCGACACCCTCGCCACCCGGGTGTGGGCCTCGGCCCAGGTCGGCTCCTACGGGGAGGCGGCGCTGCCGGCGGCCATGCTCGTGGTGGTGGCCGCCGTGCCCACCTGGGCCCTGTCCCGGCGCATAGGCCTGGAGGCGAACCGCTGAACGCGGTGGAGTGCGCCGGGGTCACCAAGGCCTTCGGCCCGGTGAGGGCGCTCGACGGCGTCGACCTCGCCGTCCCCACCGGCAGCGTCACCGCCCTTCTCGGCCCCTCCGGATGCGGCAAGACGACGCTGCTCCGGGTCGTCGCCGGCTTCGAGCGCCCCGACGAGGGCTCGGTCACCGTGGGCGGGCGGGTCGTCGCCGGCCCTCGGGTGCACGTCCCGCCCGAGCGGCGCCGGGTCGGGATCGTGCCCCAGGAGCACGCCCTGTTCCCCCACCTGACGGTTGCCGGGAACGTCGGCTACGGGGTGAGCCGCGGCGCCCGCCGCGCCGCTCGGATCGAGGAGGTGCTGGCCCTGGCCGGGCTCACCGGGCTGGGCGACCGCATGCCCCACGAGCTGTCGGGGGGCCAGCAGCAGCGGGTGGCCCTGGCCCGGGCGCTGGCGCCCGAGCCCTCGGTCGTCCTCCTCGACGAGCCCTTCGGCAGCCTCGACGCCGCCCTGCGGGTGGAGCTGCGGGCCGAGATCGCGACCGTCCTCCGGGCCTCCGGCGCCACCGCCGTGCTGGTGACCCACGACCAGGACGAGGCCCTGTCCATGGCCGACCTGGTGGCGGTCATGCGCGAGGGGCGGGTGGTGCAGCTCGGCCCGCCCGACGAGGTCTACCAGCACCCCGCCGACCTGTGGGTCGCCGGGTTCGTCGGGAGGGCCAACGTGCTGGCGGGCGAGATGGTGGGCCCGGGCAAGGTCTCGTGCGCCCTCGGGATCCTCGAGGCGGTGGGCGGCCCCGGTGCGGGGCCGGTGCGCCTGGCCGTGCGCCCGGAGCAGCTGCGGGTGACGGCCGACGCCGCCGGGGACGGGCGGGTCGAGAACCGCCAGTACTTCGGCCATGACGCGTTGGTCGCCGTCGTCCTGGGCGACGGGACCCACCTCCTCGCCCGTACGGCCACCGGCGCCGCCCTTCCCGTGGGGGCGGCGGTGGCCG
>DATACM010000065.1:0-4242 GCA_036259055.1 Acidimicrobiales bacterium
CCGCCGGCCTGGCGGGTGCCGCCGGCCGGGCGCGGGGAGCCGGCGGGCGAGCCGGGGCGGGCGGCCACTCGGCTGCCGGCGCGCGCTGAGGGTGCTCAGGTGCCGTCTGCGGCACACGCTCAGCGCCGCTCGGGCGGGTCGGCGCCATCCGCTCCGTCACCAGGGAGGAGTCGAGAGCCGCCGTCCAGTCGTCGCCCGCGTCGTCGGCCACTGAGGCCAGCAGCCGGCGAACCTCGTCGGCGCCGGGGCGGTGGTCCGGGTCCTTGGCCAGAAGGCGATCGATCAGCGGACCCAGCGGACCGGCTCTGGCCGCCGGTCGGTGCGGCTCGTTGACGATGGCGGTCATGGTGGCGATGGCGGTGCCGCGGTCGAACGGTGGCTGTCCCTCGACCGCGTAGTACAGGGTGGCGCCGAGCGACCACAGGTCGGAGGCCGGCCCCCGGGCTTCGGCGGTGGCCTGCTCGGGCGCCATGTACGAGGGCGAGCCGGCCACCGCCCCCGAGGTGGTCACCAGCGGGTCGTCCAGCAGCGCGGCCACGCCGAAGTCCGACAGCCGGACCCGGCCCCGCTCGGGGACCATGACGTTGGCCGGCTTCACGTCGCGGTGGATGATGCCCTCGGCGTGGGCGGCGACGAGGGCGTCGAGCACCTCCGAGCCGACGGCGGCCGCCCGCTGGGGCGGGAGCGGCCCGTGGCGACGCACGAGCTCGGCGAGGGTCGGCGAGTCGACCAGCTCCATGATGATCACCGGCGCGTCGGCGTCCTCGACGACGTCGTAGATGGTGACCACGCCGGGATGGTTCAGCCGGGCGGCCGCTCGGGCCTCCCGCAGCACCCGCTGGCGGAGCGCCTCCCGCTCGGCATCCTCGAGCAGCGGCGGGATCTGCAGGGTCTTCACCGCCACCGGCCGCTGCAACAGCGTGTCGAACGCCCGCCAAACGACGCCCATGCCGCCGCGCCCCAGCTGCTCCCTGAGCTCGTACCGGTCGGCTACGACATACCCGCTGGCGCGATCGACCGTCATCCACCGTCCCACTACCCCAACCCGGCGCGGGCCACGCCCGCCCCGCGGTTACTGCGCCTGGCGCCGCTGGGCCGCCTCTGCCGCCGCGCCCAGGCGGGTCACCTGACGGGTCGTCGACGCCGCCACCGCCCTCTCCATGGACTGGGCGAGCACCGCCTGCACCGCCCGCGACGCCGCCGGGCGCACCCGCAGGAGGGCGTCGGTGACCTCGCCCAGGCGCTCGGCGGGCAGGCCCTCCATGACGAACGGCTCCCACACGTGGTGCTCGAACAAGGCGACGAAGCGCTCGGCGATGCGGTCCATGTCCGACTTGAGCAGCACGTGCTCGTCGAGGACGGCGGACATCGGGATCCCGGCGGCGACGAGCTCGGCGCCCACGCCCAAAAGCGTGGGGCTGGGGACGCGCCAGCCGTCGCCCTCGGGGACGAGCAGGCCGAGGTCGACGGCCCGGCGAACGGCGTCTTCGGCCTCGTCGCCCAGGTCGGGGAAGAGCTGGGCCAGGCCCTCGGCGTCGATCGTCTCGGGGGTCTCGTCGCTCCACGGGGCGGTGAGCGCCTCCTCGAAGCCGAGCACGTCGCTCAGGCTGCGCCCCTCCTCCCAGGCGGTCAGCAGGTCGCGAATGGCGGCCAACGAGAAGCCCCGCTCCTGGAGGTGGGCGATGTAGCGCAGGCGGGCCAGGTGGCCCTCGTCGTAGACGCCGACCCTCCCGGACATCCGGGGATGGGGGAGCAGCCCCTGGGTCTGGTAGGCGCGGATCGTACGGGTCGTCGTCCCCGCCGCACGCGCCAGCTCGTCGATCGTCATGTCCCCGTCGCTCATCGACCGGCCTCCGCCTCCTCGGCACCGGCGTAGCTGACGCCGTTGACGGTTACATTGATCGATGTTAAGGTTCCCATAGGGACCGCTGCAAGGGAGGCTCGATGACCTCGCCCATTCTTGCCGCCTCGGGCGGGTGGACCTGGAGATCCTGGCTCTGGCTGGTCGTCCCCCTGGCCATCTACTCGGTCATCTCCCTGACGCTCTTCGCGGTCGGGCGACACCGCGACCCCGACTCGTTCGCCGACTTCTTCTTCGGGCAGATCTCCGACAGCCTCCAGCGGGCCACCGGGTTCGCCGGCTGGGCGATGGCCGGCGTGCTGAGCGGCCTCCTGATGCTGGGGATCGCCGTGATGGGCTTCTACTGGGACGTCGCCTGGCACTACGACTTCGGCCGGGACAAGGAGCTGTTCACGCCCTCGCACGTGATGATCCTCGTGGGGCTCGGCGGCCTCTTCTACACGGCCGTCGTCACCGTGATCTTCGCCTCGGTCGACAAGGCGCCCACCCGCCTCCGGCTCGGCGCCCTCCGCATACCGCTTCCGGCGGTGTTGCTCGCCACCCTAGGGTTCGGCGGGGCCGCCGCCTTCCCCCTCGACGCCCTCTGGCACGACGCCTACGGGGTGGACGTCACGCTGTGGAGCCCCACCCACCTGCAGCTCATGGCCGGCGGCGCCCTCGCCACCGTCGCTCTCTGGCTCCTCATCGCCGAGGTGCTGCCCTCGTCGGCCCCCACGATGCTGGGCCGGGGCATCCACGCGCTGGCCGCCGGCGCCACCCTCACCGGGCTCACGATCTTCCAGGGCGAGTTCGAGTTCGGCGGCCCCCAGTTCCAGGCCGTCTACCTGCCCATCCTGATCGCCGCCGCCGGTGCCTTCACCCTCGTGCTGGCCCGGCTGGCGATGGGTCCGTGGGGTGCGGTCAAGGCGGTGATCGCCTTCCTCGTGCTGCGGGTGCTGTTGGGGCTGATGGTCGGGGGCGCCCTCGAACACACCTATCCGCGCTTCGCGTTGTATCTGCCCATCGCCCTGGTGGTGGAGGGCGCCGCCGCCTGGGTGGGGACCGGCGACCGCCTGCGGTTCGGCCTGGTCGCCGGCGCCCTGGCCGGCAGCGTAGGGCTGGCCGGGGAGATGGCCTGGGTGGTCCTCTCGGGCTGGGGCGTGCCGGTGAGCTCGTTGGTCCTCAAGGCGGCGTTGGTGGGGCTGCTCGCCGGGGTGGCCGGCGGGGTGCTCGGCGCCGGCCTCGGGCGGGCGTTCGCCGGGGCGGAGGGCGAGGCGGCGGCGACGGCCCGAGGCGTGCCGGTGGGCGCGCTGGCGCTGGCGGGGGTCGTCCTGCTGGGCGTGCTGGCCTATCCCCTGCCCCGGCGCGTCGGCGACGTCCGGGGGGTGGTGGCCCTGGAGCGCCAAGGCGACCGGGCCGTGGTGGACGTCACCCTGGTGCCGCCCGACGCCGCCGAGGACGCGGTCGCCTTCGAGGTCACGTCGTGGCAGGGCGGGGGCACCGAACACGCCGCCCTGAAGGAGATCGGGCCCGGCCATTACCGCACGGAGAAGGCCGTCCCCGTGACCGGCAGCTGGAAGTCGCTGGTCAGCCTCCTCCGAGGTGACCAGGTGATGGCCGCCCCCGTCTACCTCCCGGCCGACCCGGAGATCGGTGCGCCCGAGGAGCCGGCTCTCCCCAGCCGGGAGGTCACGTTCGTGCGCAACACCCGGCTCCTGCTCCGCGAGCAGCACCCCGGCCCCACCTGGCCGTCGCTTCTGGCCTACTCCGGCCTGGCCATCCTGATCGCCCTGTGGGTGGGGTTGATGGCGTTCATCGCGACGCGCGTCCAGCGGCCTCCGGCCGGGCGCCCGCGTCAGCCGTCCCCCGGCTCGTGGAGCCCGCCGCCCGCGGCCGAGCGGAAGCCCGAGCCGGCGCCCACGCTGGCCTCGGCCGGTAACGGGTGGTACGTGCCGAACAGGTCCACCTCGAGCACCTAACCGTCGACCACCCCGGCGCGCCGCCGCGGCCGCTTGGGGCGAACTGTTCGTCGAGGTGGCTCTCCAGCGACCATCCCGCCGATCAGTTCGGCGAGGTGGTCGCTCGCACCCGTCTCGCAGGACGCCGCGGCCGCTGGGGCGAACTGTTCGTTGAGGTGGCTCTCCAGCGACCACTTCGCCGATCAGTTCGGGGGAGCGGTCGTGCTGTCGGCGTGTTCGCGGCCGGCCAGGGGCGGTCAGCCGGTCAAGGTGGCGAGGGCCCAGACGGCCGCCACCAGGCCAACGACCGCCATGACCACGCTGCGCCCCACCGGCGCCCTGGCCAGGTCGCCCTGGCGGGCCTCCCGGGGCGGGCGCACGAGGGCCAGGCCGTTGCCCACGGCCAGCGCGCCCCCGAGGGCGAGCAGCAGCCAGGCCAGCAGG
>DATACM010000066.1:0-5889 GCA_036259055.1 Acidimicrobiales bacterium
GCCCGGGCCCGGGCCACGCCCGGAGCCGAGATCCTGCCCGTCGACTCCGAGCACTGCGCCGTGCACCAGTGCCTGCGCGCCGGAGGCGGCGACCGCCTGGCGAGGATCGTCCTCACCGCCAGCGGGGGCCCCTTCCGGGGCCGGTCGGCGGCCGAGCTGGCCACCGTCACGGTGAAGGACGCCCTCGCCCACCCCACGTGGAGCATGGGTCCCAAGGTCACGATCGACTCCTCGACGCTCATGAACAAGGGCCTCGAGGTCATCGAGGCCCACGAGCTCTTCGGCGTCGACTACGACCGCATCGACGTGGTCGTGCACCCCCAGTCCATCGTGCACTCGATGGTGGAGTTCACCGACGGCGCCACCGTGGCCCAGCTCTCCTGCCCGGACATGCGGCTTCCCATCGGCTACGCCCTCGCCTACCCCGACCGCAGCACGGTCGCGTTCGGGTCCGTCGACTGGTCGAGCGTGACCCGCCTGGACTTCGAGCCGCCCGACCGGGCGGCGTTCCCCTGCCTGGCCCTGGCCTACGAGGCCGGTCGGGCCGGGGGGACGGCGCCCACCTGGCTCAACGCCGCCAACGAGGTGGCGGTGGCGGCGTTCGAGAAAGGGCTCATCTCCTGGGTCGGCATCGCCGACGTGATCAAGGAGACCATGGAGGGCCATGATGGAACACGGCCGGACAGCGTCGACGTTGTGATGGAGGCCGATCGCCAGGCCCGCCGACGGGCTCGGGAGGCGGTCGAACGGACGAGGAGCTGAGCCGGGAGGAGGGGGGTCGGCCCGGAGTGGCGGGTGTGCCCGCCGGGAAGGACACACGAAAGGTGACCCAGGCGCACGACATCCCGCCGCCCGACCCGCCGCCCGACCCGCCGGCCGCCGCGCCGTCCGAGGCCGTCCACGGGGACGAGGGTTGGAGGAAGCTGGTCCCTCTGTTGGCCGCGGTGGGCCTGGCCGTCGTGCTCTCGCTCGCCACCGGGTCGTTCCCGGTCTTCGCCTTCGTGCTGGCGGTCATCGCCATGATCATGATCCACGAGGCTGGCCACTTCGTGACCGCCAAGTGGTCGGGCATGAAGGTCACCGAGTTCTTCCTCGGGTTCGGTCCCCGCCTGTGGTCGTTCCGGAAGGGCGAGACGGAGTACGGCGTCAAGGCCATTCCCGCCGGCGGCTACGTGAAGATCATCGGGATGAGCAACCTCGAGCGCAACATCGATCCCGCCGACGAGCCCCGCACCTACCGCCAGCAGCCCTACGGGCGGAGGCTCCTCGTGGTGTCGGCCGGGATCGTCACCCACTTCGTCGTGGCCCTGCTCGTGATGACCCTGTTGTGGACGGTGGTCGGGGTCCCCAACGGCGACCGGCTCGCCGTCGAGCAGCTCAGCCGGCTGGAGACGGGGGAGAGCCCGGCCCTCGACGCCGGCTTCCGGGTGGGCGACCGGATCCTGTCGTACGACGGCATCGCCGTCGAGGACCAGGCCGACGTCCCCGCCTACATCAGGGCCCGCCCCGGCCAGCCCATCACCTTCGTCGTAGCGCGCGACGGCCGGCGCCACACCCTCGTGGCCACGCCCGCCGCCGTGACCGCCGAGGGCCAGACCATCGGCAGGATCGGCGTCGACCTCGGCCCGCAGCTCGAGACCGTCAACCCGGCGGTGGGCGTCGCTCGGGCCGGCCGCGACGTGGGCGAGCTCACCTGGGCGTCGGTGCGCGCCCTGGGCTCGTTCTTCGCCCCCAGCTCCCTGCGCAACTACGCCGACATGATCACGGGGAAGCCCGTCGACGACGAGTCGGCCGAGGAGGCCAGGCCGGTGTCGATCGTCGGCGTGGGGCGCATCGCCGGGCAGGCGGCGGAGACGGGGCTGTTCAACGTCCTCAGCCTGTTCGTGATCCTCAACGTCTTCGTCGGCGTGTTCAACATGGTCCCGATGCTCCCGTTCGACGGTGGGCACATCGCCATCGCCACCTACGAGCGCATACGCTCGCGCCGCGGCCGCCGCTACCACGCCGACGTCAGCAAGCTGATGCCGATCGCCGCCGCCGTCCTGGCCGTCCTGCTCGTCCTCGGCGTCACCTCGATCTGGCTCGACATCTTCCAGCCGCCGGACAACCCCTTCCAGTGATGCTCACCCGCTTCCCCCGCCGCCCGACCCGCCAGATCCGGGTGGGGTCGGTCGCGGTCGGCGGGGGAGCCCCGGTCACCGTGCAGTCGATGACCGTCACCCGCACGGCCGACGTCGAGGCCACGCTCGCCCAGATCTACGCCCTCGCCGGCGCCGGCGCCGACATCGTCCGCTGCACCTGCAACGAGCCCGAAGCGGCCGCGGGCCTGGCCCGCATCGTCCCCCGGTCGCCCGTGCCCGTCGTCGCCGACATCCACTTCCAGTACCGCCTCGCCCTGGCCGCCCTCGAGGCGGGCGTCCACTGCCTGCGCCTGAACCCGGGGAACATCCGCAAGCCCGAGCACGTGAAGGCGGTGGCCGCCGAGGCCAAGGACCGTGGCGTCCCCATCCGCATCGGCGTCAACGCCGGCTCCCTCGACCCCGACATCGCGGCGCGCCACGGCGGCGTCACCCCCGACGCCCTGGTGGAGTCGGCGCAGCGGGAGCTCGGGTACCTGGCCGAGGTGGACTTCACCGACGTCAAGATCTCGGTGAAGGCCTCCGACGTGGCCCTCATGATCGAGGCCTACCGCCGGCTGGCCGAGGTCACCGACCACCCGTTGCACCTGGGCGTCACCGAGGCCGGCCCCCCGCCCCAGGGGCTGGTCAAGGCGACCGCCGGCATCGCCTCCCTCCTCGCCGAGGGGATCGGCGACACCATCCGCTACTCGCTCACCGCCGACCCGGTGGAGGAGGCCCGGGCCGGGCGGCAGCTCCTCGAGGCGCTGGGGCTGCGGGAGCGCAGGGGCCTCGACCTCATCGCCTGCCCTTCGTGCGGGCGGGCCGAGGTCGACGTCATCGCGGTGGCGGCCGAGGCCCAGGCCGCCCTCGAGCAGCGCCAGCTGCCCTTGCAGGTCGCGGTGATGGGCTGTGTGGTCAACGGCCCGGGCGAAGCCCGCAGCGCCGACCTCGGCATCGCCGCCGGCCGGGGGAAGGGGCACCTGTTCGTGCGGGGACAGGTGGTGCGGGTGGTCCCCGAGGCGGAGATGGTCGCCGCCCTGGTAGAGGAGGCCGAGCGCCTGGTGGCCGAGGGGTTCGAGGCCCGCCTGGCGGCGGCCGACGCCGGCGCCGCCGAGGAGGCGGAGCGGACCCGCCGCGAGCTGCTCGACCTCCAGGGCCACGACCCCAACGCCGTGGAGCACACCGTCGAGCTCATCCACAAGGAGCTGGACGGGGGCTGAACCCTCTCCCGGCGAGGGCGAGGCCGGTATACTCGACTCGCTCTACCGTTCGAACGAGGTTGGTGCCAAGCGTGGGCGGTGTGCCCACGCTTTTGTATGCCGGCGAGAGAGGGAGGAGGTGGTCGGCGTGAACGTCAGCGAACGCGTGCGCGCCCTCGTCGAAGCGCCCCTCGCCGCCTCCGGGCTGGAGCTGGTCGACGTCGAGCACCATGCCTCGGTGCTGCGGATCACCGTCGACCGCCCCGGCGGCGTCGACCTCGACACCATCAGCGCCGCCTCCACGGTGGTGTCCGCCGAGCTCGACCGCCACGACGTGGTCCCCGGCCGCTACGTCCTCGAGGTGTCGAGCCCGGGCGTCGAGCGGGCGCTCCGCACCCCCGACCACTTCAGGCGCTTCGTGGGCACGAGGGTCGCCGTCCGCACCCGTCCCGGTACCGAGGGCGACCGCCGGGTGGAGGGCGTGCTCGAGTCGGCCGACGACGACGGCATCGTGGTGGCCGGCCGCCGCATCGCCTACGCCGACGTCGACCGGGCCCGCACCGTCTTCGACTGGGGCGGCCCCAAGGCCAAGCCCGGCCAGAGGGCACGGAGGGCGTCGTGAGCTCGACGTCGAACTCGAACTTCGAGCTCATGGAGGCGCTCCAGGTCATCGAGCGCGAGAAGGGGGTCTCCATCGACACCCTCCTCGAGGCGCTGGCCAACGCCCTCGTCTCCGCCTACAAGCGCATGCCCAACGCGGCCGAGGAGGCGTTCGTCACCATCGACCCCGACACCGGGGAGATGCACGTCTACGCCCAGGACCTGGACGAGGAGGGCAACGTCACCCGCGAGTGGGAGGACACGCCCGAGGACTTCGGCCGCATCGCCGCCCAGACGGCCAAGCAGGTGATCCTGCAGCGGATCCGCGAGGCCGAGCGGGAGATGAAGTACGAGGACTACGCCGGGCGCGAGGGGGAGATCGTCACCGGGATCATCCAGCAGAACGACCAGCGCTACACCCTCCTCGACCTGGGCCGGGTGGAGGCCCTTCTGCCCCAGGCCGAGCAGGTCCCCTACGAGCGCTACGAGCACGGGGCGCGTCTCAAGGCCTACATCGTCGAGGTGCGCAAGACGAGCAAAGGCCCCCAGATCGTCGTGAGCCGCACCCACCCCGGGCTGGTGTTCCGCCTGTTCCAGCTCGAGGTGCCCGAGATCAGCGACGGCGTGGTCGAGCTCAAGGCGGTGGCCCGTGAGCCCGGCCACCGCACCAAGATCGCGGTCTGGTCGAACGACAGCAACGTCGACCCCGTGGGCGCCTGTGTGGGGGCCCGGGGCGCCCGCGTGCGCATGGTCGTCAACGAGCTGCGGGGTGAGAAGGTCGACATCGTGCCCTTCTCTGAGGACCCCCAGGAGTTCGTGATGAAGGCGCTGTCGCCGGCGCGGGTCAGCCAGGTCCGCATCGACGAGGAAACCGGCACCGCCGAGGTCATCGTCCCCGACTACCAGCTCTCCCTCGCCATCGGGAAGGAGGGGCAGAACGCCCGACTGGCGGCCCGCCTCACCGGATGGCGCGTCGACATCAAGAGCGAGTCGCAGCTGGCCGAGGAGGAGGCCGGCTACGGCGGCGAGGAGTGGGCCCAAGGGGAATGGGTCACCGACGACACGGGCGAGATGGTCTGGCGGCCCGCCGAGGGGGGGGAGGAGGTGTCCGTCGACCAGTGGTCGGCACAAGGCGCGGCCGAAGCGGCCCAAGACCCGGGAGCGACCCAGGAAGCGGGAGCGGCCCACGGAGCGGCCGCGGCCGAGCCGGTCGCCATCGACGCCTCGGAGACGGCCGCCGACACCGCCTCGGGGCCACCGGGCGGCGAACCGGCGGCGGGGCCGGTGGCGCCGCTCACCACGGAGGAGGAGACCACGGCATAGGTCCCCGGCGGACGTGCATCGGCTGTCGGCGGGTGGCTCCGCCCGAGGAGCTGATGCGGGTGGTCGCCCTTCCCGGCGGCGGCCTGGCCGAGGGCCGGACCCGCCCGGGGAGGGGGGCGTGGCTCTGTGCCGGGTCGCTCTCGTGCGTGGACGCCGCCGCCCGCCGCCGGGCCTTCTCCCGGGCCCTGCGGGCCGAGATCAAGCCGGAGGCGGTGGCGGGGCTGCGGTCCGCCGTCGCCAGTCGTGGGAGGATGGAAGAGGGACGGCCGCCGGGAGCGTGACGGCAGCGGAGGCGCGCCCCGCCCGAGAAGACACAAGCGAGGACATTCAGCACATTGGCAGCGAGGATTCGGGTCTACGAGCTGGCACGAGAGCTCGGGCTGACCAACAAGGAGACGCTCGACCTGTGCCTGGCGCTCGGCATCGGCGTGAGGAGCCACTCGTCGAGCATCGAGGACGCCCAGGCCGACCGCGTGCGCCGCAAGGCCGAGCGGGAGGGGCTCAAGCGCGAGGTCGCCCCCGAAGAGCCCAAGGTCGCCGCCCGCGCCGGCGGGGCCCCGGCCCCGAGTGGCGCCGTTCCCTCCGCCCCCGAGCCGGCCCGACCCGACACGGCGCCCGCCGCCGCGCCCGCCGTGCGCCCGGCCGAC
>DATACM010000067.1:0-3935 GCA_036259055.1 Acidimicrobiales bacterium
GCCGGCACCGCCCGCTCGATGGGGATCGCGATCAAGTGAGCGGCCACCGCAGCAAGAAGTACACCGACGCGGTCCGGCGCTTCGACCGCCAGCACCTGCACGGGCCGGGCGAGGCCGTCGACCTGGTGAAGAGCCTGGCCTCGGCCAACTTCGACGAGACCGTCGAACTGGCTGTACGCCTCGGCGTCGACCCCCGCAAGGCGGACCAGATCGTGCGGGGCACCGTGGGGCTCCCGGCCGGCACCGGCAAGGACGTGCGGGTGGCGGTGTTCGCCGCCGGTCCCCAGGCCGCCGAGGCCCGGGAGGCGGGGGCCGACGTGGTCGGCGCCGACGACCTGCTGGAGCGGGTGCAGGGCGGGTTCCTCGACTTCGACGTGGCCATCGCCACCCCCGACCTGATGCCCCAGGTCGGCCGCCTCGGTCGCATCCTGGGGCCCCGCGGCCTCATGCCCAACCCCAAGACGGGCACCGTCACCGCCGACGTGGGCCGGGCGGTGCGGGAGTTCAAGGGGGGGCGGGTCGAGTACCGCACCGACCGCTACGGCAACATCCACGTGCCCATCGGCAAGGTCAGCTTCGGTCGCCGGCAGCTGCTCGAGAACATGCGGGCGGTCGTCGACGAGCTCCAGCGGGCCAAGCCCGCCTCGGCCAAGGGCCGTTACCTGCGCGGCATGACGGTCTCGTCGACGATGGGGCCCGGCGTCAAGGTCGACCCCAACGCCGTCCGCACCATCGAGGACGAGCTGGCCGAGGCCTCGTAGTATCCTCGATCGCCACATCCCGAAACGCCCGAGACGTTCGGTGCGCTCCGGCGCGTAAGCGGCCCTGACGGCCCGCCCGACCAGGCGTGACGTCCCCTCCTCGGGGGCCTCCCGTCTGGCGTGCCGCCGCCCCGGACGAGGAGGTTCGGCCCATGGCCCTCGAGAATCCCCGGCCCGAGAAGGTGGCCGTCGTCGACGAGGTGCGGACGCGCCTGTCGTCGGCCGACGCCGCCCTGCTCACGGAGTACCGCGGGCTCCGGGTCGACGAGCTGGCCCGGCTGCGCCAGGCGGTCCGCCAGGCCGGCGGCGAGTACAAGATCTACAAGAACACCCTCGTACGGCTGGCCGTCGCCGACCTGGGCCTGTCCGCCCTCGACGACCTGCTCACCGGCCCGACCGCCCTGGCGTTCGTCGACGGCGACGCGGTGGCGGTGGCCAAGGCGCTGCGGGACTTCTCCCGGACGTCGCCGAACCTCATCATCAAGGGGGGCCTCCTCGGCTCGAAGGTCCTGACCGCGGCGGACGCCGGCGCCCTCGCCGACGTGGCGCCCCGGGAGGAGCTGCTGGCCCGACTGGCCGGCGCCTTCTCCGCCCCCCTGTCCCAGCTGGCCGGCCTGCTCGCCGCCCTCCCCCGCAACTTCGCCTACGGCCTCTCCGCCCTCGTCGAGCAGCGCGGCGGGGCCCCCGAGCCGACCGCCGCCGAGCCCGAGACCCCCACCGCCGACCCCGAACCGTCCGCAGACAA
The DNA here is from genome assembly GCA_036259055.1 of Acidimicrobiales bacterium. Taxonomy (GTDB): domain Bacteria; phylum Actinomycetota; class Acidimicrobiia; order Acidimicrobiales; family AC-14; genus DASZJY01. The sequence continues at coordinate 1,507 of DATACM010000067.1, forward strand.
GGAGTAACCAGTGGCAACGAAGGAAGAGATCCTCGACAGCATCGCCAACATGACCGTGCTCGAGCTCAGCGAGCTGCTCAAGGAGTTCGAGGACAAGTTCGGCGTGACCGCCGCCGCCCCGGTGGCCGCCGCCGCCGCTCCCGCCGCCACCACCGCAGCGGAGGCCGCCCCGGCCGAGGAGGAGCAGGACGAGTTCGACGTCGTCCTGGCCGCGGTGGGGGACAAGAAGATCCAGGTCATCAAGGAGGTCCGGTCTCTCACCAACCTGGGCCTGAAGGAGGCCAAGGACCTGGTCGACAACGCTCCCAAGCCGGTCCTCGAGAAGGCCTCGAAGGAGGACGCCGAGAAGGCCAAGGCGCAGCTCGAGGGTGCCGGCGCCACCGTCGAGGTGAAGTAGGCCACAACCCGAGGGATCGCCCCGCGTCCCCCGTTTACCCCCAGACCCTTGACCCGGAGGAGGGTTTCGCTTACCCTCCTCTCAGGCGCGCTTCCTGCCTTGCCGATGCGCGCCGGCACGAGTATGCTTTGCTCTGCCGTGCCCCCCGCGTGTCTCCGTCTACCGCAGCCTCGTCGTTGACGCGCGCCCCGGCGCCCCTCGTTCCACCGCCTGCCGCATCACCCAAAGGGAGTTGAGGTCCGTGCCCTCTCGTCCCGCCACTCGGGAACGCTTCTCCTTCTCCAGCCTCGGCGAGGTGCTGCCGCTGCCCGACCTGATCGCGGTGCAGCGGGACTCGTTCCGCTGGTTCCTCGACCACGGCCTGGCTGAGACCTTCCGCGACGTCAGCCCCATCGAGGACTTCACCGGCCAGCTCCGCCTGGAGCTGGAGTTCGACGCGTCCGACCCCGACCTGCGCCCGCCCCCGAAGTTCTCGGTGGACGAGTGCAAGGAAAAGGACATGACCTACTCCGCGCCCATCTTCGTGCGGGCGCGGTTCATGAACGCCACCACCGGCGAGATCAAGGAGCAGACGGTCTTCATGGGGGACTTCCCGATGATGACCGAGAAGGGCACGTTCATCATCAACGGCACCGAGCGGGTGGTGGTCTCCCAGCTCGTGCGCTCCCCGGGGGTCATCTTCCAGGCCGGTCGTGACGCCAAGACCATCGCCACCGGGACGATCCACCCCTACAGGGGCGAGTGGATCGAGTTCGACATCGAGCAGAAGCCCGGCAAGGACGTCTCCGCCGGCACCCGGGTGGCCCGCAAGCGCCGCCTGAGCCTGTTCGTCCTCCTGCGGGCGCTGGGCTACGACGAGGAGAGCCAGCCCGGGTTCCTCGACCGCTTCGTCCGCCACTTCGACTTCCTCGAAGGGCAGTGGGAGAAGGAGCGGGAGCTCGCCCCCACGCGCGACGAGGCGCTCCTCGAGATCTACAAGCGGGCCCGCCCGGGCGAGCCCCCGGCGGTGGAGGCGGCCCGCGCCTACTTCGAGAACGCCTTCTTCAACCCCAAGCGCTACGACCTCACCCGGGTCGGCCGCTACAAGCTCGACCGCAAGCTGGGCCCCGAGATCGAGCGCATCGCCGAGATCTTCGACTTCGCCATCGAGCGCCCGGCCCCCGGCCAGAGCGTGCTCAGCCCGTCGGAGATCCTCGCCGCCACCACCTACCTGCTGCACCTGGCCGCCGGCGAGGCCGGCTACCGCCTCGACGACCAGGACCACTTCGCCAACCGCCGCATCCGCTCCGTCGGGGAGCTCATCCAGAACCAGGTGCGCATCGGCCTGTCCCGGATGGAGCGGGTGGTCCGCGAGCGCATGACCACCCAGGACGTCGAGGCCATCACGCCGCAGACCCTGATCAACATCCGTCCGGTCGTCGCCGCCATCAAGGAGTTCTTCGGCACGAGCCAGCTGTCGCAGTTCATGGGCCAGACCAACCCCCTCGACGGGTTGACCCACAAGCGGCGCCTCTCCGCCCTCGGCCCGGGCGGCCTCTCCCGCGAGCGGGCCGGCTTCGAGGTGCGTGACGTCCACACCAGCCACTACGGGCGGATGTGCCCCATCGAGACGCCCGAGGGACCGAACATCGGCCTCATGGGGTCGCTGGCCACCTACGCCCGGGTGAACGCCTTCGGCTTCATCGAGACGCCCTACCGCAAGGTCGTGAGCGGGAAGGTCACCGACGAGATCGTGTACCTCGCCGCCGACGAGGAGGAGGAGCACGTCATCGCCCAGGCCAACGCCGGCCTCGACGACCAGGGCCGGTTCGTGGGCGACCGGGTGCTCGTGCGGCGGGGCCCCCAGGGGGCGGGGGTCCGCATCGGCGCCGCCGGGACCTCCTACGGCACGACCAGCGAGATCGACTACGTGCCGCCGAGCGAGGTCGACCTCATGGACGTCTCGCCCAAGCAGATCGTCTCCGTGGCCACCGCCATGATCCCGTTCCTCGAGCACGACGACGCCAACCGGGCCCTGATGGGGGCCAACATG